>CAMBYA010000338.1 GCA_945872035.1 Rhizobium sp. Q54 | reverse complement strand
CGTCAGGCGACAGTTTCCAGCGGCAATGGAGGAAACGCGGTGGCCGACGATAGCCGCGCCGAAATCCTTGGCAGGCTGCGGCAGGCGACGCCGCGGCAGACCGCCGATCACGAGCCGCCCCGGGCATTTCGCACCTGGCGGGCGCCGGGCGCGACGGACATCCAGGGCCGGTTCGTGCAACGGCTGGAGGCCGCACGCGGCACGGTCGAGCGGGTCGCCTCGCTTGCCGAAGTGCCTGAAGCCGTCGCGCGCTACCTGGCCGGCCAGAATCTGCCGGCGCGGCTCAACGTGGCGCCCGAACTGCGACCTCTGATGGACTTTGCCGCCGGTGCGCTGACCGTCGACGAGTCGCTGCCTGTCGAGGATGGCAGGGCGGTACTGACCGGCTGCATCGCCGCCGTCGCCGAGACCGGGACGTTCGTTGCCGCGAGCGGGCCCAACCGCGATCCGCGTCTGAACTACCTGGCCGAGACCCTGATCGTCGTCGTCGGCACCGGTCAGATCGTCGAGGCCTACGAGGAAATCTGGAACCGGCTGCGGGTGCGCACGGGCAAGGAAGCGCCTCGCCTGGTCAGCTTCATCACCGGCCCGTCGCGCACCGCCGACATCGAACAGACCATCGAATGGGGCGCCCATGGCCCGCGCCGCCTGCACGTGCTGATTTCTGACGAGACGCCATCGTGATGAACAGGAAGACCAACGCATGAACAAGGCGATCTGGAGTGCCGCCATCCTGGCCACCGGACTGGTCGAGGCGTCGGTCGCCCATGGGGATGTGATCATCAAGCTCAAGAACGGCGTCGAGATCAAGGTGCCGGTGAACAAGGACGACATCGCCTCGATCACCATGGAGGAGGGCGGCAAGTCCACCGCCGCCGCGCCGCCGCCGCCGCCCGCGCCGCCGGTCGTTCCCGAGACGCCCGCCAAACCCAGCGAATACACCCAGGCGCCGCCGTCGCCCGAGGACCTGGCCAAGGCGAAGGGGCCCGAGCTTCCCGGCGCCTCCAGTTTCAAGTCCGGCGCCTTCAGCAAGGACGGCGCCGCGGGCGGCGGCAGCGGCCGGATCGTCCGGGTCGGCCCGGGCAAGGACTACGAAAAGCTGGGCGATGTGGCCGACAGCCTGCAGAACGGCGACGTGGTAGAGATCGAAGGCGGCCTCTATCTCAACGACTTCGCCGAGATCGCCGCCAGCGACATCACGCTGCGCGGCGTGAACGGCAGGCCGCATTTTCGCGCCACTGTCGGTCCGCCCAGCAACAAGGGCATCTGGGTGCTGAGCGGCGACAATGTCAGCGTCGACAACATCGAGTTCTCCGGCGCCGTGGTGCCTGACCTCAACGGCGCGGGCATCCGCTACGAGGGCGCGAAACTGGATGTCCGCAACTCCAGCTTCCACCACAACCAGAGCGGCATCCTGACCGTCAACCGGCCCGACATGGTGGTGGAAATCCGCAACTCGGAGTTCGCCTACCGCATCCACGCGGGCAGCGGCCAGGCCCACGGCATCTATATCGGCACAGCCAAGCGCGTGGTGGTGATGAACTCCTACTTCCACCACAACGACGTCGGCCATCACATCAAGGTGCGCGGCGCCGAGAACTGGATCCTCTACAACAAGGTCACCGACCAGAACGGCGGCGCCAGCTACCTTGTCGAGGCGCCCAATTGCGGCTCCACCTACGTCATCGGCAACGTGCTGCAGAAGGGCGTCAAGGCCGAGAACTCCAATGCGGTGTCGTATGGCGCCGAAGGCTGCGAGGGCAGGCCGCTCGGGCTCTACGTCACCAGCAACACCATGGTGAACGACCGCCACGCCGGCACCTTCGTGCTCAACCGCTCGGGCACGACGGCATTCGTCGCCAACAATTTGCTGGTCGGCAGGATCGGGTTGTCGGAAGGGCCGGTGAAGGACGTCAACAACCTCATTGAATCCAGCGAGAAGTTCGTCGACCGGGCCAGGTACGACTTTCACCTGGCCGCCGGCGCCAGCGCCATCGACGAGGGCGTCAAGGTCGGCAACGCCGGCAAGACCTCGCTGATGCCCGCCAACGAATACGCTTTTCCCAAGCCCATGACGCCGCGCAAGGCTGTCGGCGACCTCGACGTCGGCGCTTACGAGTATGGCGGCAGGTAACCGCCTAGAAGCCGACCTGGAGCGATACCCGTATGTCGCGTCCCGGCAGGGGAGCAACCTCCTTGAGGAACGACGTGTGCGCGCGGGCGATGGTGTTGGTCAGGTTGCGGCCGCGGAGCAGGACGGTCACGTCCGGCCGCCCGGTGAATGGCCGGACCGACAGGCTGGCGTTTAGCATCGTGTAGCCATCGGTCTCCTCCTCGAACGACGCGACCCGGTCCTGCCGGGACACGCGCTGGACCTCGACCCTTCCGGTCAGCCAGTCGCGCTTGTACTCGACTCCCGCCTGGAAGCGGAACGAGGGGATGCGCGGCAGCGGCCCGCTGGCGACGGTGTCGGTGGCGCGGACGTAATCGGCCGAGGCGTCGACGGTCAGCGACCAGAGATCGGTCCGGACCGCTTCGACCTCGATCTCGGCTTCCATGCCGACGAAGCGCGCATCGGTCTGGCCCCGGATGAGCACCGGAAGGCCATCTTCCTCGTCGCCGTTGAAGGACTGCGAGATGAAGTCGTCGTACCAGGTGACGAAGCCGGTGAGCGATCCGGTGACGATGCCCTCGCGCTTGCGAACGAATGCCTCCAGATTGAGCGCGGTTTCCTGACGCAGGTCCGGGGCGCCGATCTCGTAGGCGCCGATGGCCAGGTGCGGTCCCCGGGCGAAGAGCTCTTCGGCGGTGGGCGCACGCTTCGAGCGGCCGATGGTCGCGCCGATCAGCCAGTCTTCGTCAGGCGACCAAGCCAGTCCGCCGGAAACGCTGAAGCTGTCGAAGTTTCGCCTTTCGCCGGGGACGTCGACCTGCTGGTTTTCGAATCGCGCGCCCAGTTCCGCGGTCAGGGCGCCCAGCTTGACCTCCTGAAAGGTGAACAGGCCCCAGTTG
>CAMBYA010000337.1 GCA_945872035.1 Rhizobium sp. Q54 | reverse complement strand
ATCAACGCGTCCAACGCGGACGTGGTCTGGGTCGGCCTGGGCAAGCCGCGGGAACAGCGCTTCTGCGTCCGGAACCGCAGCCGCATCCGCGCCGGCTGGATCATCACCTGCGGCGGCTGCTTCCACTACCTGAGCGGCGATTACAGGCGGGCGCCGCTGTGGATGCAGAAGGCCGGCCTGGAATGGCTGCACCGCATGGTGTTCGGGCCGAGATATCTGATCGGGCGCTATCTGGCGACCAACCCGCACGCGCTCTACCTGATCGCCACCCGCACCCGCCGCCAGCCTGAATAAGCGAGCCCGTCGGCGCCTGCGGCCTATTGCCCGGACTGTTTCGGATCAGGGCGCTCGCTGGGAGGCCTGCGGCAAGGCTGCCTCCCAGTTCCGGCCAACGCCTTCGCCCTGGGTCGCGGGAGCAAGCCGCCACCGCAGCGCCATGAGCCCGACCATGAACATCATCCAGGTGAACTCCGAGTGCACGAAGATGACCTTCTCGGCGATGCTGTAGATGAGGATGAACACGAGCAGCCCGCCGTAGAACTCGGCGAACGGCTCATCGGCGGCCATGAGGGACCGGATCACCCTGGTGACAGCCTGCAGCAGCAGCAGCACCAGGAGCGCCAGGCCCACGAAACCCAGCTCGAGCCAGACATCCAGATACCCGTTGTGACCGTTGCCGATCAGGGTATTGCCGCTGCCGAACATGTTGTAGTATGCGGCCGCCGCATTGCCCTCGATCCAGAATGACTCGTAGCCGACGCCAAGGATCGGATTCCGCCATCCCTGTTCGAAGGCCGCCTGCCAGATGAAGATACGATTGGTCAGCGTGGCGTCGCGGCCCAGCAGCACGAGAACGTCGCTGAAATAGAACGGCACCGTTATCAGCAATATAAGTGCGAAAAACCCGCCGATCAGCACCTTGGGCGGCAGCTCGACCTTGAACAGCGACTTCGACCAGATCGTGATGATGCTGACGAACGCGGCGACAACCGAGGCGGTCGACGTTGCGGCATGCGCCTGGTAGGTGCAGAGCACGAAGAGCCCCAGGACCAGGACATCGAAACGCTGCAGTTTCCACTCGGTGCGCCGAAGGCACCAGATGACGAGGACGCCCAGCGCCATGAACCGCCCGAACGCCGTATTGATGCTGGAGATGCCTCTCCACCATCCCATCTTGCGGCCGAATTCCTCGCGACCGTATTCGGGGAAGAAGATCACCGCAATAACGCTGGCCACTGCGACGAACAGGAGCGCCCAGCCGGCCAGCTTGAGCAGCTCGGTCGGCGTATAGCGGAGGGCCAGGTAGGCACAGAAGGCAACGGTCAGCGAAAAGGCCAGCGCGCGGCGTAGCGACGCTGACTGATCGAACGCCCATATCGTGGAAAGCAGGATGTAGGCGACGACGAGCACGAGCAGCTTGTTCTGGGACAACAGCCGCATGATGTCCCGGCGATGGTGCACCACCAGCAGCAGCAGGGCGATACCATACAGGGCGGCCAGCCAGGCGAAGCGGCCGGGCGAGCTTTCACTGAGTTCAGTGGGTCCTCCCCCGCCTGGAGTTCCGCCCAAGGCGCCCAGGAGCGTGTCGAACCCACGGCAGGCGGTGACGAAGGTAAGGATGACATACAACCGCTCCCAGAGCCGTGCGCTCGATGTCACTTAAAGCCCCTTCCCTGCTGTCGACCGCCGCCAGGCCCCGATCGATCCGCCGTGCGGTCGATACATACTCTCTGCGTGCGCGGACCGGAAGACGCCGCGTGCATGCCGTGCGAACGGGATCAGTACCCACATGCGACCTCCTCGAAGGCGTCGATCATCCGGTCGACCGAGAAATGCCGCGACCTTTCCAGCGCGGCCGCCGAGAGCGAGGAGCGCAGATCGGCGTCCTCCAGCATTCTGCCGATGGCCTGCGCCCAGGCACCGGGATCGCCGACCGGTAGCAGGATGGCGGCATCGCGCCCGTCCGTACCGCGCAGGGTCTCGACCTGCTCGGGAATATCACTGGCGATGATCGGCATACCCTCGGCCATCGCCTCGAGCAGTGCGTTGCTCTGGCCTTCGAAGAGCGAGGCGAGTGCAAAGACATCGCAGGCCCGGAACAGGTCCGAAAGTGCTTCCGGCGACAGGTGCCCCAGCAGGTGCAACCGGTCCGCCACGCCCAGCGCGGCGGCCTGCCGTTCAAGTGCCTGCCGCTTCTGGCCCATGCCGGCAACCACGAGATGGACGTTTTCGAGCCGGGCGATGGCGTCGATCAGCAGGGGGTAGTTCTTCTGGTCCGCCAGACGGCCGACGGCCATGACCAGACCGGCATCCGCTGGGAGGCCGAAGGCAGCCCTCGCCTCTCGCCGACCGACCGGGCTCAACTTGCGGCTGACGCCGTTGTGGATAACGCGCACTTTACGGCGGTATGATAACGGATAGTGTGCAACCGATTGCTCGACCGCCTTCGAGACCGCGATGATGCGCGTATAGGCGCCCACGCTGCCGAGGAGCCGGTCGAGCGCACGCAGCACCGGCGTGTATTCCGTGCAGACGACCCGGTGCGCCGCCGCCCGACGGGCGACGCCGGACATCATGGCCGCGGTCTGCCCCAACACGTGGGCGAGCGGCGAAAAACTGATCACCGTGTCCGGCCCGAAGCGCCGCAGTTCCTTCAGCAGCAGCCACGGCAATGCGACGTAGCCCAGCGAGCGCGACACGTCCCTGTCGACCAGCAGCCGGCAGGGTCCCTGCGGCAGCGGCTGATCGGTCCGGCGGTAGAGATACCAGACCTCAATCGCGTGTCCGCGCGCGCGTAGTGCGTTCGCGACACGGGCCGCGACTTCCGGCGCACCGCCCAGCGACCAGAACGAAATGACGAAGGCGATACGTTTCTGCTTTGTGGAGGAGCCTCGTTCAGCGGGAAGCGGTGACGGGCTCAGTATATCGCGATGCATGCCCGCCGCGTCTGTATCGTTGGGATTACCATCCCTGCCCCTCTACCTTGTTGCCCGTCTCCTGTATACCTGTGTGCGGCAACGACCGCCACAGGCGGCATTCCGGC
>CAMBYA010000336.1 GCA_945872035.1 Rhizobium sp. Q54 | reverse complement strand
TCTCGTCGAGCATTTCCTGCCGCCGGCCGCAGATCATCACCTCGGCGCCGAGACGGGCGACCAGATAGGCGAGCGTCCGGCCCATGCCGGTGCCGCCGCCCGAGATCAGGAACACCTGGCCGTCGAGCAGATCGTTCCGGTAGACGGTGGGATGGACGGCGAGGGCGTCGTCGTCCAGGCCCCACTGCTTGAGGGCGATCTTCTCCTCGATGGTCAGTTCCTGGTTCACTGGTGGGTCTATTGGTTCAGGCGGCCGAGGATCGAGACGCTGCACACGTTCCGGTTCGGGATGCCGCCGAGGTTGTGCGTCAGGCCCATCACCGGGTCCTTCAGCTGGCGCGCGCCGGCGCGGCCGTTGATCTGGGTGTAGACCTCGTAGGCCATGCGCAGGCCGGAGGCGCCGATCGGGTGGCCGAAGCATTTCAGGCCGCCGTCGATCTGGCAGGGCACCTCGCCGTCGGCGTCGTACTTGCCGTTGAGGATGTCCTTATAGCCCTGGCCTTCCTTCGACAGGCCCAGGTCCTCCATGACGACCAGCTCGGTGATCGAGAAGCAGTCATGCACCTCGGTCAGCGAGATCTCCTTCAGCGGGTCCTTGATGCCGGCTTCGGCATAGGCGCGCTGGGCGGCCATCCGCGTGGTCATGGTGTAGGAGCCGTCCCAGGAATTGTGGCTCATCTCGACGCCGTTGGAGGCGGCGAGCTGCAGCGCCTTCACCACCACCGGATTGTCGAAGCCCATCTCGCGGGCCTTCTCCGGCGTGGTGACGATGGCGCAGGCGGCGCCGTCCGACACGCCGCAGCAGTCGAACAGGCCGAGCGGGAACGACACCATGGGCGCGTTCAGGATCTTGTCCATGTCGACGACGGACTGCAGATGCGCCTTCGGGCTCTTGGCGCCGTTCTGGTGGCTCTTCCACGATACGTGTGCCATCGCCCGCTTCAGATCCTGCATGTCGACGCCGTGCTTGGCCGAATCCGCGCTGGCGAGCTGGGCGAACGAGCCGGGCGCCGTGGAGTTGGGCTGCCACAGATCCTCGAACGTGCCCTTGGTGCGCTCGGGCAGGCCGCCGTAACCGGTGTCCTTGAGCTTCTCGACGCCCAGCGCCATGGCGATGTCGCAGGCGCCGGCGGCGACGGCATAGACCGCGCCGCGCAGCGCCTCGGTGCCGGTGGCGCAGAGGTTCTCGACCCGGGTCACCGGGATGTTGGGCAGGCGCAGTGCCTGCGACAGCGGGATCGCCGACTTGCCGACGTTCTGCTCGTCGAAGAACACGCCCAGCCACGCCATCTGGATGTCTTCCTTGGCGATGGCCGCGTCGGCGAGGGCCTCGGTATAGGCCTCCAGCATCAGGTCGTCGGGGCTCGCGTCCCAGCGCTCGCCGAACTTGGAGCAGCCCATGCCGATGATCGCCACCTTGTCACGAATGCCAGCCATCTCTCTGTCCTTTCGCCAAACCTGTTCGAGTTCGTCCTGTGTGCGCCGTCAGCCGTCTCAGGCCGCCGGGGCCGCTTTCCAGAAATAGCGGCGGAAACCGCGCTTGTCGTCGAAGTCCTTGATGCGGAAAACCATCCGGACCTTGCTGCCGACCGAGATCGTGCCGGAATCGAAATCCGTCAGGTCCATATAGATGTTCCCGCCCTCGTTGAAACCGATATTACCATATTGCAGCGGCGGATTCGGCGAATAGGCCAGGTTGTCCTCGGTGAAGGTCTTCACCGCCGCTTCCAGGTCGGCGAACGGATGGTCGACCTGGGTGCCGATGGCCTGGCAGTTCGGGTTCACGCACACATTGCTCTTGGGGAACTGTACCGTGCCGCACTGGGTGCACTTGCCGCCCAGGAACGAGGTGATCGAATCCCGCTTGCGGTAGGCGGTGCTCTGGGCGGTGCGGTTGTCGCGCTCTGCGCGGATGCCCCATTCGTAGTCGATCTGGCCGTTGAACGACAGGAAGCGCTGGTAGTTGTTGTCCTCGGCGCCGCGGGCGAGCTGGCCGGTGACGCCGGAGCGCTTCGGCAGGGATTTCAGCGCGTCGGTGGTCTCGAAGATCAGCACGTCGGCGCCCTGGCCGAAGCCGATCACCATGATCTTCTGGCCCGGCTGCGCCTCTTCCAGCGCGTGCACCAGCATCAGCAGCGGGTGGGCGACGCCGGCCTCGCCGATCTCCCGGTTCAGGTTGCTCCGCACCGCTTCCGCCTTGACGCCGATGCGCTTGGCCTGGCGCGCGTCGAGGCCGTTCTGGGTGGCGGGCATGATGAAGTGGTCGATGTCGGCGGCGCTCACCCCGGCCTTGGCGAGCGCCTGCTTCGCCGCCTCGGGCACGATCAGGTCGTAGCCCATGTCGCGGATCCAGCGCTCTTCCAGATTGTAGTCGTATTCGGCATTGGCCGAGCGGTAGTGGTCCACCAGGTCGCGGGCCAGCGAGTGCGAGCCGAGGAACCGGGCGATGACGTTGTCCGTGCCCAGCAGCAGCGCGGCGGCGCCGTCGCCCAGCTGCATCTCCTGGGCGCTGCCCGGCTTGGCGATGCGGTGGTCGGCGGCGAGGACCAGCGCGTTGCCGCCGGCCTTCAGCGCCTTGATCAGCGCCGTGGTGCCGGCGCGCTGGGTGGCGGTGACGTCGATGGATTCCGAATTCTCGTCCAGGGTCAGCGCCGCCAGCACGATGCCGGCATTGTGCCGGTCGGCGAAGGGCAGGGTGGTTGACGCCAGGGTGACGCTGTCGACGGTGGCGCGGTCGATGCCGGTCAGGCAGTCGCGCCCGGCCTCGACGGCCATGGTCACCGTGTCCTCGTCCCAGTTGCACATGGCCTTGGCGCCCTTGCCCATGCCCTTCAGCGCCGGGTTCATCCAGGCATTGGCGGCGGCGATGGCCGCCCGGTTCAGGCGGCGCTTGGGCAGGTACGCGCCATAGGCGGTGATGCCGACAGAGGTCATGCGGTTTGTTCCCCGTTAGAGCCGGAAGGTGGCGGTAGTGATAGCGGGGTGGGGCGGGGGGTTCAAGGCAAACGGATGCGGGCCACGATCTCGCGCCGAGTTCGTTGCAGAAT
>CAMBYA010000335.1 GCA_945872035.1 Rhizobium sp. Q54 | reverse complement strand
TCGTCGTCCCGTCCAGGCTGGGCGTTGCTGATCGCCACCAGCAGATGATCGGCCATGATTGTCTCCCCATTTGGCTGACGTCCGGCTGGCACGTTAGCGGAAGAGGGGAGGCCGCGGCTAGATCATCCTGCATTCGGGTTGGATCACCTGAATGCAGCAAGGATGATCGACACTAGAGTTCCAGAGCGGTCTTGGGCCGCTCTAGATTTCTTCGGTCTTGCGGATCACCCGGCCGACCACTTCGACGCCGTCCAGCGGCACGATCGGCTGGTAGTCCGGATCGGTGCTCTGCGGCTCCAGCCGCTCCGGCGGACCCTTGCGCCAGGTCTTGAAGGTGGCCCGGCCCTCGTGGCGAAACACGTAATGCTTGCCGTCGACGAGGGCGCGGTCGCCAAGGTCGACGATCACGGTGGTGCCTTCCGGCGCCACCCGGTCCATGCTCTGACCCTTCACCTTCAGGGCGATCAGGTTGTCATGGTGGTGGACCACCGGCAGCCATTCGGCGGCGTCGCCGGGCATATAGGGCTCTACCGTGTCGGCGAGACCGCCGGCTTCGACCCAGCTCACCAGCGGAACGCGGACGATGCCGGCAGGCGCCCGGATCACGACCGGCGGCGCTCCGCCGCCCTGTCCGGACAGCCATGTCACGTCTACCTCCAGAGCCTCGGCCAGTTCGAGAAGGTAGCGCGGCGCATCGACGCCACCCTGTTCCAGCTGGTTGACCGATTGCTGCCGGACCGCGCCCTTGCCGCGGGCGCGGCGGCGCACGCTGACCCGCCGCGCCAGCTCGGCCTGGCTCCAGCCTCGGGCTTCCCGGGCCTTCGCCACTCTGTCTGCCAGATCGTTCATGGCGCAGAATCTACAATAATACTTGTAGTAAATCAACCATTTTTGGCGGGAAATTCTACCAGAAAAATTGTTGACCGTAAAAAGCCGACTCGCCTATCATACAAATGTTCTTGTTTTGTTCCATTGATGGAGGGTCGGATGAAGCAGCCTGCATACAAAGCCTGGGCCCGTTCGAAAGAGCTGAAAGTCCGCTGCCGCCTGTGCCAGATCGTGCTGGTGAAAGGATGGCCACCAAGCCCCTGCTTCCGTCCGGAGTGCCGCTACTCCAACGAAGCCCCGGTCAACGAGGGGCGGAGCGCGATTTCCAGCTCCCTCGGCGGCGGCGATTATTCGGAATTCCGCTAGGTGAGCATGGCAGCGGCGGTGCGAAGCACCTAAACTATGATGAACGACCAACAAGGACCGGAATCCGGAATGAAGGGCATACGATCCGCAGGCATGGTCTGCGCCATGCTGTCCTGCCTCGCGGCGGGGCCTGCAACGGCGCAGCCGGCGGCGTCCGGCGGCGTCGACGTCCAGCTGCGTGTGGACGACCTGGTCGAATCATATGCCGCCTCGAAAACCTCGCTGGCGTTCCTGATCCGCGACATCAGCTTCGGCTACGAACTGTCGGGCACCGGTCGCGGCGCGCTGGGTCCGCAGAAATTCAGCAAGCCCAGGCAGGATGTCGACAATGCGATCACGCCCGGCAAGGAGCCGCGCGGCATCATCATCGTCAAGGGTTCCGGCGACCAGCCTGTCCTGCGGATCCGCATGTCGGGGCAAAAGGCCGACATCGGCGTGCAGGGGAAATTCATCAGGAGCGACTGGAGCATGCTGGTGGAGGGCAAGACCGTCACCATCATCGCGCCGGCCGAGGGACTCGGCATTCTTCCGGGCGTACTCAAGCAGATCGGCGCCGCCATCAACAAGGAGGTCAGGGATCAGTTGACCGATGTTCCTGCTCCCGGTCTCGACAAGCTCGAGTTGCGGACCAACCGGACGGAAGGCGGCGACCAGGTGATCATCCAGGGCAACAAGATGGGCTTCACCATCAGCTATCCGAGGGTGGCCGCCACCTATAGTGCCGAACTGAAAGCCAGCCCCTGAAACACTCCCGGTCACATACCTCGTTGCGTGTCATGGCTTTCGCCTTGGCGCTGACGGCCATCCCGGCCGCGGCGCAGGATGCGCCGGCCGGGATCGATGTCCATATCGCCATCAGCGGGCTCAACGAGACCTATGACGGCGGCGATGCGATGCGGTTCGCGGTGACCCGCGCGCGGCTGCAGTACACGCTGTCGGCCAACGGGACCGGCTTTCTGGACAGCCAGCGGATCGGCAATGCGCCGCGATCCCGGGACGACAGCTTCGCGCCGGGACAGGAGCCGCGCGGCTTCACCCTCGCCAAGGGGCGCAGCGGCCAGCCGGTGCTGCGCATCTGGGCCCAGGAGTTGCCCAACGAGGTGACCGTGCCCGCGCGGTTCGTCAAGGGCGACTGGAACGCGTTGTCGGCCGGCCGCCGCGTGACGCTGGCCGCCTCGGCGCGGGAGCTCCAGCGCGCCCACGGCGTTGCCCAGCGGATCGGACAGACCGCGACCCAATGGTTGCGCCAGAACTTCAGCGACGCCATCCCGTTCATGACCATCCGTATCGGCACTCTGGCGCTGCGGCGCATGGAGCTGTCGCGCGACGACGTGATCATCGACGGCACCGGCAGCCGTCTGACCGTCGCCTATCCGGACGGCGAATTGAGCTACAGCGCGCCCGTTTCCATGGGCCGGTAGGTCGGGCGCTACGGGTCAGGCCGATGGCGCGGATCGCTCCCTGGGCACCAGCAGGTTGGCGATCACGAAGATCACGAAGAAGCCGGCAAGTCCGTAGGCGAGGCCGTCGGGGTCGACCAGGTCCATGGCCTGGCCCAGCAATGGCGGCCCGCCCATCGCGCCGGCATTGTAGGCGACGATCAGCGCCGCGTTGGCCGAGGCCAGCGCCAGGCCGGTATATTTCTGCCCCAGCATGGTCAGCGCCACGGTGTACATGCCGGTGATCGTGCCGCCCCAGACGAACAGCAGCGGCCACATCAGCACCGAGTCCTTCAGCGCCGGCAGCAAGGCGCCGCCGAGCACGCCGGTGACCGCGCACAGCATCAGCACCCGGCGCGGCGGCGTCTTATCGGCCAGCCAGCCCACCGGGTATTGCAGCAGGATGTTACCCGCCGCGATGACAG
>CAMBYA010000334.1 GCA_945872035.1 Rhizobium sp. Q54 | reverse complement strand
CAGCCCGTCATTGATCCCGGCGCCGAGGCCTGCCGCGCCTGCCGCGGCTGTTGATCCTGCCGCAATCCCCGCCATTCCTGCGGCGCCGGATGGCGCGCCGGTCGAGCCCGCGGCCGCCCCGGGCCCGATCGAGGAGGAAAGCCCCGACGAGACGCCACCACCCAGCCAGGGAGGCACATGATGGCTGCAGCGCTGCACCGCGCGGCCATCGCCATGCGCACCGGCGTGCCTTTCGCGCTGGGCCTGCTGCTGGCGGTGCTTTCCTTCGTGCCCTACGGCTCGCCAGAATTCAGCGTCATCATGCCGTCGCTGACCCTGCCTCTAGTCTACTACTGGACACTGTACCGGCCCGAATCGATGCCGCTGGCCGCCGCCTTCGCCATCGGGCTGTGGCAGGACATCCTGGTCGGCGGCCCGCTTGGCCTGATGGCGCTGATGCTGGTGGTCACGCGCGGTGTGATCGAGAGCCAGCGCCAGGTACTGCTGACGCAGCCCTTCGCCGTAGGCTGGATGGGTTTCGCGCTGATCTCAGCAGCACTGTCGGCGCTGGCCTGGGCGCTGGCGGGCCTCTGGTGGGACCATATGTTCGCGGTGTGGCCGTTCGTCGCCCACTGGGGCCTGGGCGCGGCGGCCTACGTGCCACTGGCGGCGGCCTTCCGCCAGATCGACAAACTGCTGTACGAGCAGGCCTGAGATGGACATCAAGGGCGAGCGCTACCGAAAGCTGAGCCGCCGGGCCATGATTCTCGGCGGCGCCCAGGCGCTGGGGCTGCTCACGCTGGTCGGCCGCATGGTCCACCTGCAGATCATCGATGCCGACCAGTACAAGCTGCTGGCCGAGGAGAACCGCGTCAACCTGAGGCTGATCAGCCCGCTGCGCGGCCGCATCCTCGACCGGCACGGCAAGGAGATCGCCAACAACCAGCTCAACTACCGGGTGTCGGTGATTCCGGAGCAGGCGCGTGATTTCAAGGCGACCCTGGCGCAGCTGTCCGACATCATCCCGCTGCCACCGCAGAAACTGGAAGCAGTGCTGCGGCAGGCCGAGCGGTCACGCCGGTTCCTGCCGGTGACCGTGTCGGACAATCTGACATGGGAGGAATTCGCCCGGGTCAACAGCATCGCCCCGGAGCTTCCCGGCGTGCAGCCGGACGCGGGCCGCAGCCGGTTCTACCCCTATCCGGCCGATTTCGCGCACCTGTCGGGCTATGTCGGCCAGATCACCGATGAGGACCTGAAAAAGCTGCCGGACGATCCGCTCTACATGCTGCCCGAGTTCCGGATCGGCAAGCGTGGCCTTGAACACTTCCACGACAAGTCGCTACGCGGCGTGCCGGGGCTGCGGCGGGTCGAAGTGAACGCGCTGGGCCGCGAGGTTCGCGAACTGACCCGCGACGACGGTACGCCCGGGCAGGACCTGGTGACCACGATCGACGCCGACCTCCAGCGGTTCACCATGCAGCGGCTGGCGGACCAGAGCGCGGCCGTCGTGGTGATGAACGTCCATTCCGGCGAGGTCGTCACCCTCGCGTCGGCGCCGGGTTTCGATCCCAACGACTTCAATTTCGGCATCAAGACCGATGTCTGGAAGGCGCTGCTGAAGGATGAGCGCACGCCGCTGATGAACAAGACCGTGCAGGGTCAGTATCCGCCGGGCTCCACATTCAAGCCCATCGTCGCCATGGCGGCGCTGGAGGCGGGGCTGATCCACCCGGATGACACGGTGTTCTGCGGCGGCGGCATGCGGTTCGGCAGCCGTACCTTCCATTGCTGGAAGCGGGGCGGTCACGGGTCGGTCAACATGGTGAGCGCCCAGGAGCAGTCATGCGACGTATATTTCTACGAGCTCGCCCGCCGCATGGACGTGGACACCATCGCCGACATGGCGAACCGCTTTGGCCTTGGTCATAGCCATGGCATCGAGATCGACCACGAGAAAGACGGCCTGGTGCCGACCAGGGCCTGGAAAAAGACCCGCAAGCGGGACCGCAAATGGCACGACGGCGAAACACTCAGCGTGTCGATCGGCCAGGGCTACATGCTGGCGACGCCGCTGCAACTCGCGGTGATGACCTCGCGCATCGCCAATGGCGGCTACGCGGTGACGCCGACGCTGGTCAAGAGCAAGGCAAAGCCTGGCCGGGCCGCCGACAACTTTCCGTCGGTGGGCGTCACGCCGGAGGTACTCAAGGTCGCGCAGGATGGCATGACCGCGGTCATGGAAGGTGGAAGCGGCACGGCTGGCAAAGCGCGTATCCGCGACTGGCCCCGGGGACTCGCCGGTAAGACCGGCACCTCGCAGGTACGCGCCATTACCGCGGCCCAACGCGCGGGCGGCGTGCCCAAGAACGAAAGCCGGCCATGGCAGGAGCGTGACCACGCGCTGTTCATCGCCTATGGCCCCATCGACAACCCTGCCTATGCGATCGCGATCATCGTCGAGCATGGCGGCGGCGGCTCGGCGGTGGCTGCTCCCATCGCCCGCGACATCATGCGCGAGGCGTTCATCCGCGATCCCTGCGGGTTGACCGGTGGTCGGCCCATGATGGCCGAGTCAGCGCTGCGGGAATACCACCTCGACCACCACGTCCACGATCATGATCACGGCCACGAAGAGGACGGCCATGGCTGACTCCCGCGCCGCCCGCGCCCGCTACCGGCTGCTGATGTCCAAGGTGATGGACCTGCATGGCAGCATGATGATCGTGCTGCTGTGCATCGCCGGCATCGGCTTCGCCATGTTGTACTCGGCGTCCTCTGGCGACTTCACCAGGCTGGCGGGCCGGCAGATGGTGGTGTTCGCCATCGGCTTCACCTGCATGGTGACTATCGCGCTGGTACACATCAGATGGTGGTGGAAACTGTCCTATGCCATCTACGGGCTTGGCCTCGTGATGCTGATCGCGGTTGAGATCATCGGCGATATCGGCGGTGGCGCCCAGCGCTGGCTGGATTTGGGTTTCGTGCGGCTGCAGCCGTCGGAGATCATGAAGATCGGCCTGGTGATGGCGCTCTCCCGCTACTATCACGGTCTCACCCTCGATGAAGTGAAGAACCTGAAAAGCCTGAT
>CAMBYA010000333.1 GCA_945872035.1 Rhizobium sp. Q54 | reverse complement strand
CTCGGTCTTGCCGACGCCGGTCGGCCCGAGGAACAGGAACGAGCCGATGGGACGGGCCGCGTCCTGCAGACCGGCACGCGCCCGGCGCACCGCCCTTGAGACGGCCGCAACCGCTTCGCGCTGGCCGATCACCCGCTTGCCCAGCTCGTCCTCCATGCGCAGCAGCTTCTCGCGCTGCCCCGCCATCAGCTTGTCGACGGGCACACCCGTCCAGCGCGACACCACGAAGGCGATGTCCTGGTCGGTGACCTCCTCCTTCAGCATCCGCTCGCTGGACGTGGCGGCCGCCTCGGCCAGCTTGCGTTCCAGGGCGGGGACGACGCCATAGGCCAACTCGCCCGCCCGCCCCAGATTGCCCGAGCGCTGGGCGCGTTCCAGCTCGATGCGTGCCGCGTCCAGGTCTTCCTTCAGCTTCTGCTCGGCGTTGAGCTTGCTCTTTTCTCCCTGCCACTGGGCAGTCAGCGCGCCCGACTGCTCCTCGAGGCCGGCCAGGTCCTGCTCGATCTTCTTGAGGCGGTCACGGGAGGCCTCGTCGGTCTCCTTCTTCAGCGCCTCGCGCTCGATCTTCAGCTGGATGATGCGGCGGTCGAGCTGCTCGATCTCCTCGGGCTTGGATTCCACCTCCATGCGCAGCCGGCTGGCGGCCTCGTCCATCAGGTCGATGGCCTTGTCCGGCAGGAACCGGTCGGAGATGTAGCGGTTCGACAGGGTGGCGGCCGCGACCAGCGCGCCGTCGGTGATCCGCACGCCGTGGTGCAGCTCGTACTTTTCCTTCAGGCCGCGCAGGATGGAAATGGTGTCCTCCACTGTGGGCTCGCCGACAAAGACGGGCTGGAAGCGCCGCTCCAGCGCGGCGTCCTTCTCGACATATTTGCGGTACTCGTTGAGCGTGGTCGCGCCGATGCAGTGCAGCTTGCCGCGGGCCAGCGCCGGCTTCAGGAGGTTGGAGGCGTCCATGGAGCCTTCCGCCGCGCCGGCGCCGACGATGGTGTGCATCTCGTCGATGAACAGGATGATCTCGCCCTCGGCGGACTGGACTTCCTCCAGCACGCTCTTCAGGCGTTCCTCGAACTCGCCGCGATACTTTGCGCCGGCGATCAGGCTGCCCATGTCGAGGGTCAGCACGCGCTTGTTCTTCAGGCCCTCGGGCACGTCGCCATTGGCCACGCGCAACGCCAGGCCCTCGACGATCGCGGTCTTGCCAACGCCGGGCTCGCCGATCAACACGGGATTGTTCTTGGTGCGGCGCGCCAGCACCTGGATGGTGCGGCGGATTTCCTCGTCGCGACCGATCACCGGGTCGAGCTTGCCGTCACGCGCCGCCTGGGTCAGGTCCTGCGCGTACTTCTTCAACGCATCATAGGCGTTCTCGGCCGACGCCGAATTCGCCGAACGGCCTTTGCGCACATCGTTGATGACCTTGTTCAGGCTTTGGGCGGTGACGCCGGCGTTCTTCAGGATGTCGGCCGCGCGCGTACCGGTGGCGAGCGCGAGCGCCTGCAGCAGCCGCTCGACGGTGACGAAGCTGTCACCGGCCTTCTTGGCCAGATCCTCGGCGCTCTGGAACAGCTTGGCGAGCTGGGGCGCCATGTAGAGCTGGCCGGCGCCGGCTCCCTCGACCTTCGGCTGCTTGTTCAACTCGGCGTCGACCTGCAGCAGGACCTGCTTCGGGTCGCCGCCGGCGGCGTTGATCAGGTTGGCGGCAAGGCCTTCCTCATCCTCGACGATCACCTTGAGCAAATGCTCGGGGGTGAACTGCTGGTGGCTCATGCGCTGGGCCATGAACTGCGCCGACTGGATGAAGCCCTTCAGACGGTCGGTGTACTTCTCGATTTCCATGTTGGATTTCCTCCCTCTCCGGGATGCCTGGATTTCGCGGCGGACCGCGAGCATGGCCTCCATATGGTGTTGCAGTTCGGCAACACAAGAGGGTGCGCGCAGGAAACAACGACCGCTCTCGCGGGTCCGAATCCGGGCGCGATCGATGGCGTGCAGCGGGACGCCGGGCACAAACGAAAACGGGCGGCCGAGTAGGCCGCCCGTCAGAAAGGTCGTCTCAGGCGCCTACTCGGCGTCCGAAGCCTCTTCCGCCACCGGAGCCGCCGCCTGGGCGTCTTCGCTCGGCGCCGCCGGACGGCGCGGACGCCGGCTGCGGATGGCGCGCGGCGCGGACGGCATGGCCGGCGGGGTCAGCGACACGGGCGGCACTTCGACAGCGACATCGGCCGAGATGTCGGGCTGGTCTTCGGCGCCGGAAATCACCGGCTGCGGCTGCACCTGCTGGATCACCGGCGGACCGCCACTGTCGCGGCGCTGGTTGCCGTTGAAGCCCTGGCCGCCACCGTCGCGGTCACGGCGCTGGTTGCCGCCATTGTTCTGGTTGTGGCCGCCCTGGGCACCCTGGTTCTGGCCACCGTTGTTCTGGCCACCGTTATTCTGGCCGCCGTTGTTCTGGTTGTAGCCCTGGCCACCACTGTTCTGACTATAGCCCTGGCTGCCGCTGGGCGGCTCGTAGCTGTTGCCGTCGCTCTCGGACTGCTCGTCATAGCCGCCCTGCTCGTCGTCATCGATCGCCTGAGGCTCGATGCCCTGGGCGATCATGATCTCGTTCATGATGCGCTGGTAATGCTCGGCGTGTTGCAGGAAATTCTCGACCAGCACCCGGTCACGGCCCACCCGCGCATCACGCGCCAGGCTGACATATTTCTCGACCAGCTGGGCCGCGGTACCGCGGAGCTTGCCCGCCGGTCCGTTGCTGTCATATGCCCGGTTGATGTTCTGCTGGGGCGCGGGTCTTCTGCCCGAGCGACCCCGGGAGCGCTTGCCGTTGCTGTGTCTCATCGTGCCACTATGTTGTTATCTCGTTTCGGTCTTGCGGCTATTGCCACCGATGATCATCCCGACAGACCCGTAACGGATCCTAGAGCCTAGGTTGTGCAGTCGAGGGAGACTGCATCCAGCGATTCCAGTTCTGGATGACTTCGAGAGGGCAGGCTCCAAGACGCCCGCGCTTCTCTCAATGGGGACCCTACTCATCCACGAGGCATTTTCCAACATCAAAATGATCTTTCTCGCCCGGACC
>CAMBYA010000332.1 GCA_945872035.1 Rhizobium sp. Q54 | reverse complement strand
GCCCTCCTTCACCCGCCATTTGGAGAGGTTGCCCTCCTCCATGGTGGGCGAGAGCGCCGGCATGGTGATCGATATGGCCATTTGGATCAGGCCTTGTAGCAGACGGTCTTGGCCGCCTTGACCACATCCTCGGGCTGGACGATGGCGACCTGTTCCAGACTGTGGGCATAGGGCATCGGCACATCCGCGCCGCCAACGCGCAGCACCGGCGCGTCGAGCCAGTCGAACGCCTGTTCCATCAGCACCGAGGACACTTCCGAGGTCACGCCATAGGCGGTCCAGCCCTGCTCGACGACCACGGCGCGGTTGGTCTTCTTCACCGAGGCGACCAGCGTCTCGGCGTCGAGCGGCCTTATGGTGCGCAGGTCGATCACCTCGGCGTCAATGCCTTCCGCGGCCAGCTTTTCCGCCGCGTCCAGCACGGCAAGCATGGTGTAGGAGAAGCTGATCAGGGTGACGTCCTTGCCTTCCCGCACCACCTTGGCCTTGCCGATCGGCACGGTGTAGTCGTCGAGCCTGGGCACCTCGAACTTGCGTCCGTAGAGCAGCTCCTGCTCGAGGAACACCACCGGATTGGGATCGCGGATCGCCGACTTCAGCAGGCCCTTGGCGTCGGCCGCCGAATAGGGCGCGACCACCTTCAGGCCCGGCACATGGCCATACCAGCTGGCGTAGCACTGGGAATGCTGGGCGGCGACGCGCGAGGCGAAGCCGTTGGGGCCGCGAAACACGATCGGCACGCTGATCATGCCGCCCGACATGTAGCGGGTCTTGGCGGCGGAGTTGACGATGTGGTCGATCGCCTGCATGGCGAAGTTGAAGGTCATGAACTCGACGATGGGCTTGAGGCCGGCCATCGCCGCGCCGACGGCGAGGCCGGTGAAGCCGTGCTCGGTGATCGGCGTGTCGATCACCCGCTTGTCGCCGAACTCCTCCAGCAGGCCCTGCGACACCTTGTAGGCGCCCTGGTACTGGGCGACTTCCTCGCCCATCAGGTAGACCTTGTCGTCGCGGCGCATCTCCTCGGCCATGGCATCGCGCAGCGCCTCGCGGACGGTCATCTCGACCATCTCGGTGCCCGCGGGGATTTCCGGATCTCGCGCAGCGGGCGCGGCAGGCGCTTTCGGTGAAGCTTCGGCCTTCGCCGGCGCTTGGACTTCGGCTTTGACTTCCGACCTGGACGCCTTGGCTGCAGGTCTGCTCTCCGCGGCGTCGGCGCTCTCGCCATCCTCGATCAGGCGGGCGATGACCGCGTTGACCTTCACGCCCTCGGTACCTTCGGGCACCAGGATCTTGGCGACCTTGCCGTCATTGATGGATTCGAGCTCCATGGTCGCCTTGTCGGTCTCGATCTCGGCCAGCACGTCGCCGGAGCTCACTGTGTCGCCTTCCTTCACCAGCCATCTGGCGAGGGTGCCTTCTTCCATGGTCGGCGACAGCGCCGGCATCAGGATATCGATGGACATCAGGCATACACCTCGGTGAACAGTTCGGCGGCGTCGGGCTCGGGGCTGTCCTGGGCGAAATCGGCGGCATCGGAGACGATGTCCTTGATCTCCCGGTCGATGGCCTTCAGGTCATCCTCGGTGGCCGCGCCGGTGCTGACCAGCATTTCGCCAAGATGATCGATCGGATCGTGCTCCGTCCGCATCTTCTGCACCTCGTCGCGGCTCCGGTACTTGGCGGGATCGGACATGGAATGGCCGCGGTAGCGGTAGGTCTTCATCTCCAGGATGATCGGCCCGTTGCCGCTGCGGACGAAGTCGATGCCGTCCTCGGCCGCCGCGCGCACCGCCAGCACGTCCATGCCGTCGACCTCGTAGCCGGGAATGCGGAAGCTGGCGCCGCGCTTGTAGAAATGGGTCTCGGACGACGACCGTTCGACCGAGGTGCCCATGGCGTACTGGTTGTTCTCGATGACGAACAGCACCGGCAGTTGCCATAGCTCGGCCATGTTGAAGGCTTCGTAGACCTGGCCCTGGTTGGCGGCGCCGTCGCCGAAGAACGTGACGCTCACGCCGCCGTCGCCATTGTACTTGTGGGCGAAGGCGATGCCCGCGCCCAAGGGAATCTGGGCACCGACGATGCCGTGGCCGCCATAGAAGTTCGCCTTGCGGTCGAACATGTGCATGGAGCCGCCCTTGCCCTTCGACACGCCGCCGGCACGGCCCGTCAGTTCGGCCATGACAGCGTTGGGGTTGGTGCCGACGGCCAGGATATGGCCGTGGTCACGGTAGGCGGTGATCAGGGAGTCGCCATCCTTCATGGCCGAATGAACACCGGTGATGACCGCTTCCTGGCCGATATAGAGATGGCAGAAGCCGCCGATCAGGCCCATGCCGTACATCTGGCCCGCGCGCTCCTCGAAGCGGCGCACCAGCAGCATCTCGCGGTAGAACTCCAGCAGTTCCTTCGGTTTGGCCTTGTAGGGCGGCGGCGCGGAAGTGAGCGCGGCGCGCTGCCTGGGCTTGGTCGACGGTTTCTTGCTTGGCATGCGGTCCCCTTGAACGACGGGGCGCGCCTGTTGGTCACCGTCCGGCGCAGCCCTCTTGGCCATATTACCGACGCTTCGCCGATGAAAATCAATCGCCGATCCGTGACGTTTTTCAGTTCGCCAGTTTGTTAGGGATCGGCATCGAAGCGCGTACGGATGTTTCGCCTTTCGGCGTCCGCAAGAAATAATATAAGTCGGATCAGTTGTTTTTGAGTCCCTCGTTCAGAATCACGATTTCATCCGGGTGGGCGAAACCGAGTTCGTAACGGGCGAGTTCGTCGAGCAAGTCGGGGTCGACCTTGTCGGGCGCCATCAGCCGCACCCGGTGTTCCAGCGTTGAACGGTGGGCGGCGACGGCCGCGGCTTCGGCCTCGAGCGACGGCTTCTGCCGCTCCAGTCGCACATAGGACAGCAGGCCGAGTTCGCCTTGCACGGCGTGGTAGCAAAAATACGCGATGAGGCACATGACGACCCCCCGGGAGGATCGCGTCGAGCGTCATCTGCCTGATTGCCCCTTTGCGCATGTGAAATAGTGAATCACACGCGAGTCAGCGGGTCAAACAGAATTCTTCATCGATTCAGCAACTTG
>CAMBYA010000331.1 GCA_945872035.1 Rhizobium sp. Q54 | reverse complement strand
AGCGCGCCGCCCGAGGCACAGGCGTCCCCGTCGGCCATCTCCCATGCCCAGTCGGTCATCGACGTGATTCCGGACGCGCTGGTTCTGCTCGACGGCAGCCGGCGTGTGGTGGAGGCCAATTCGGCGGCGCGGGAGCTGTTCGGTGTGCGGCTCGTGGGCCGCGACTTCTCCCAGGTTCTGCGCCATCCGTCCGCCGTCCAGGCCATGGACCGGGTACTGGCGAGTAACACCGTCTCCCGCGAGGAGATCACCCTGCTCAGTCCCGGCGAACGCCATTTCATGCTGGCCGCGCTGCCCATCGCCGGCGTGAGCGCGGCCGGCGAGTCCGCGCCCGCCATGGCCATCGCCCTCCACGAGATCACCGCGCTCAAGCGTTCGGAGCAGATGCGGGCCGATTTCGTGGCCAATGCCAGCCATGAGCTGCGCACGCCGCTCGCCAGCGTCATTGGTTTCATCGAGACACTGCAGGGTCCGGCCAAGGGCGATCCGGCGGCGCAGGAGCGGTTCCTCGAGATCATGGCGCAGGAGTCGGCCAGGATGGCGCGGCTGATCGACGATCTGCTGTCGCTGTCGCGAATCGAGCTGGACGAACATGTGGTGCCGTCGGACAGCGTCGACCTGTCCCATGTGGTCGACGGCGTGGTCGAGGCGCTGTCGCTGGCCGCCCACGATCGGGAGATGTCCCTTGCCGTCGATCTGGACGCCGGCATGCCGACGGTGATCGGCGATGCCGACCAACTGACCCAGGTGTTCCAGAACCTGATCGACAATGCCATCAAGTATGGCCGCGCCGGCAGCACCATCCGGATCGCCGGCAAGGTGATCGAGCGCCTGCCGGAAACCGGCGGTCCTGGCGTCGCGGTCAAGGTCGTCAACGAGGGCGAGGGGATCGCCCGCGAGCATCTGCCGCGGCTGACCGACAGGTTCTACCGGGTGGATCCGGCGCGCTCGCGCCAGAAGGGCGGCACCGGCCTCGGCCTCGCCATCGTCAAGCACATTGTCAACCGACACCGCGGCCGGATGGTGTTCGAGAGCGAACTTGGAGTCGGCACCACGGTCACGGTCTATCTGCCCGCCCGCGCCGAATACCAAAGTGGAAAATAGTGATTTTTCAGTAGCTTGGGATGCTGTAACAAAACTGTAATGAAATTGCCTTATTGACTTCACTGCTGATCCGTAGGGTCCGACAACGGGCGGCGGCGAGGCCGTGCCCAGATGTGGCTCACCAATGATGATCGGAGAAACATCATGTTCAACAAGATACTCATCGGCCTGGCGACCGTCGCCGTGGCCGGCGTAGCCGCATCGGGCGCCGCCTATGCCCGAGACCAGATTCAGATCGCCGGTTCCTCGACCGTGCTGCCATTCGCGACCGTCGTCGCCGAGCAGTTCGGCAAGCAGGGCAAGTACAAGTCGCCGGTCGTCGAGTCGGGCGGGTCGTCGGCAGGCCTGAAGAAGTTCTGCGAGGGTGTCGGCCCCACGTACATTGACATCGGCAACTCCTCGCGCGCCATCAAGCCGGCCGAGATCGAGGCCTGCAAGAAGGCGGGTGTGAGCGGCATCATCGAGGTAAAGTTCGGCTATGACGGTATTGTCTTCGCGACGCCGGTCGGCAAGCCGGCCTTCGCTTTCGAACCGAAGGATATCTATCTGGCGCTTGCCAGCCAGGTTCCCGTGAAGGGCAAGCTGGTCGCTAATCCCAACAAGACCTGGAAGGATGTGAACCCCAAGTTCCCGGCGACTCCGATCATGGCCTTCATCCCCGGCGAAAAGCACGGCACCCGTGAAGTCTTCGAGGAGAAGGTCCTGACCGTCGGCTGCGAAACCTTCAAGGAAACCGAGAATCTCGACAAGGACGCCAAGAAGAAGGCGTGCACCCACGTCCGCAAGGATGGCCTGGCGGTCGATATCGACGGCGATTACACGGAAACCTTGGCGCGCATCAAGTCCAACCCCGACGGCGTCGGCGTTTTCGGGCTGAGCTTCTACGACCAGAACCGTGACAAGATCCAGGTGTCCACGGTCGGTGGCGTCAAGCCGACCATCGAGACCATCGGCAGCGGCGAATATCCGGTTTCCCGTCCGCTGTACTTCTACGTCAAGAAGGCGCATCTGGCGGCCATTCCCGGCCTCAGGCAATACGTCGCGTTCTTCCTCAACGACGACATGATCGGCAATGACGGCATGCTGTCCGAGAAGGGCTTGATCCCGGCCCCGAAGGCGCAGCGCGACCAGTACCGCGCTGACTGGGCGGCCGGCAAGACGGTCGACTGACAACAGACCTGACGGCGAGGCGGCGGGAAGCAACCACCGCCTCGTTGCCATCACGGTTCCGGTTTTTCGGCAGCCTCCAAGCGAGCGCACATGTCCCTGTCTTTCCTGGTTCTTCTGACCACAGGTCTGGTGATCGCGGCCTATATGAGCGGCATCGTCCGGGCCCGCGCTTCCGCTGGCGGCAACCTAGCCGCGCTGCATTCCCGGCCCACCTACTACGGCGCCTACGTGGCCCTGATTTCTGGCCTCGCTGCCCTGGCCGTTCTCACCGCATGGCTGATCGGCGAGAATATCGTCATCCAGAATGCCATCCGGGCCGCGTTGCCCGAGGCTGTGCGTAGCGGGCCGCCGGCGCAGGTCGACCTCGTCCTGGGTCAGGTCATCAACACCGCGAAGTCCGGCAGCAGCTTCGGCGCCGAGCCGTATGTGACCGAGCTGGCGGACAAGTACAATGTGATGCACTCGGCCAGCCGCATCTGGA
Organism: Rhizobium sp. Q54; assembly: GCA_945872035.1. Taxonomy (GTDB): domain Bacteria; phylum Pseudomonadota; class Alphaproteobacteria; order SMXS01; family SMXS01; genus RI-34. Next base: position 335 of record CAMBYA010000331.1, on the reverse strand, counting down.
TGACCGTCGCCGTGCTCGTCGTGGCTCTGGCCGGCGCGCTTGTCGGCTACCTGCAGATCAAGCCTGAAGCCCGTGCCAGGAACCGGGTGGAAGCGGTGATCAAGGTGATCCTGATCATCTGCTCCAGCGTTGCCGTGCTGACCACCGTCGGCATCGTGATATCCATGCTGTTCGAATCCCTCCGGTTCTTTTCCATGGTCCCGGCGCAGGACTTCTTCTTCGGGCTGGTCTGGGATCCGCGGTTCTCCTCGGCATCCGGCGGCGAGACGGGTCAGTTCGGCCTGATCCCGGTGCTCTGGGGCACCCTGTTCGTAACCCTGCTCGCCATGCTGGTC
>CAMBYA010000330.1 GCA_945872035.1 Rhizobium sp. Q54 | reverse complement strand
ATCGATGATGGTCTCGACGACCACGCCGGTCTTGCCCGCAGGCCCCTTGTGGACGACGCGCCAGCCCTCGTCGATGCGGTCATGTTGCAACGTCGAGGCGCACCAGGCCTCCTCTGGCCCGAAGCAGCGGAGACCCTCGGCGCGCGCGGCAGGCGCGGCAACCAGAAGGACAAGGCAGGCGACAATCAGCGAACGCACGAAACTAGCCTCGGATCATGTTCAGGGCAGGATATAGGACCGTTCGGGGCGGCGTCTAAATTTAGGCGCAACTCATCGCGGCGGGATCGATCTGATCGAACGACGCCGCCACCGGCCAGCCGGCAAGGTCGAAACTGTTGCCTGGCCGGTCGAGGCCGATCACGCTCAGACCCGCCTGACTCGCCGCGGCAAGCTCATCGGGGTTGTCGGACAGAAAAAGCAGTTCGCTGGGCGCCAGTCCGATGGCGGCCGCGATACGAACATAGGATGCCGGGTCCTTCTTGCCCCCTACCAGCGTATCGAACCAGCCTGAGAACAGCGGCGTCAGGTCGCCCGCCTCCGAATGGCCGAACAGCAGCTTCTGCGCCGCGACCGATCCCGAAGAGTAGACGCAGAGGGTCAGCCCCTCGCCCTTCCAGCGCCGCAAGCTGGCCGCCACGTCGGCATAGAGATGCCCCTTCGAGCCGCCGTCCTCGTAACCTTGCTTCCAGACCATGCCCTGCACAGTCTTGAGCGGCGTCACCTTGCGGTCCTCGTCCATCCAGCGCAGCAGTGCGGCAATACAGCCGTCCAGCGTCAGCGAGGGATCGCTTTCTTCCTTGCGGACATCGTCGAGCAGGTCGGCGAGCGCATCGGCATTCGCCCGCACATAGTTCGGAATATGCTCTCGCGCATAGGGGAACAGCACGTCGTAGACGAACGACACCGAGGTGGTCGTGCCCTCGATGTCGGTGACGACGGCCCGGATCGCCATCAAGTGGTTTCGTACCTGGGAAACTCGGCGCTGTAGCTGGTGCCGGTGAAGCTGGCCACCCAGCCGTCAGGCGACATGAACAGGCGCAGAGCCGTGAAATGCGGGCGCGGCCCCATGTCGAACCAGTGGGTCGTGCCCGCCGGCACGCTGATGAAATCACCGGCTTCGCACAGCACCATGTAAATCTTGCCGCCGATGTGGAGGTAGAACATGCCCGAACCCTCGGCGAAGAACCGCACCTCGTCCTCGGCATGGGTGTGCTCGTCGAGGAACTTGCCGCGCATGGCGGCGCGATTCTCGTTGTCGGGCAGCACGCGGACGATATCCCAGGACTTGTAGCCCTCTTCCGCCACCAGCCGGTCGATGTCGGGCTGGAAGACGGCGAGCACGGCCGCGTCGTCGGCCTGCCCGGGGATCTCGCGCAGCGCGGTCCACTGCTCGAAGCGAATGCCCACCTCGTTCAGCCTGGCGGCGATCGCGGCGTTGTCGTCGGAATGGAACAGCGGCGTCGCCGGATCGGCGTCGTCATAGACCGTCAGCGTGCCCATCGTGAACGCTCCAGTTCATAGGCCATCAGTTCCTCGACAGCTTCCGTGGTGTAGCGCGCCGCGTCAACGGTTCCGCCACCCACCGTCAGCCCGTGGCCGCGTACCAGGTAGACCGCCGGCGCCTGGGGATTATTCTCGAACCAGCTATCCACCTTCCGCTGCAGCGCGGGCATGTCCTGGGTGTTGTTGTAGATCGGCAGCGCCACGACGGTTTCGTGAGTCCTGACGCCGGGGAACGCCTTGAGAAACTCATAGCCGGTCATCGTCACCACCACCGCTGACGGGAGCATGAGGGTGTAGAGCACGCTGGCACGCGGGTGGCTGTGCAGGATGGCGTTGACGTCGGGCCGCATCCGGTAGAGGCCCGTGTGCAGCAGCGTTTCCGCCGACGGCGCCTTGCCGTCGAGCGACGCGCCGTTCATGTCGACGCGCATGATGTCATCGGCGACCAGGTCGCCCTTGTGCCGGCCCGAGACGGTGATGGCGACGCTGCCATCATCCAGCCGGCATGACAGGTTGCCGCCGGTGGCCGCGACCCATCCTCGAGCGTCAAGCCGCCTGCCGGCGTCCAGGAGCTGTTCGATGGCCTGTCGGTATGAAAGGGTCATGAGCCGGTTCTAACACTTCAGCTCAATTGGGTGAAGATCGCGCCCATAAACACAGCCGTCATCCCGCTGGAGCGCGGGATCCAGACCTTTCGCAATCAAGCGGCGCGAAGCGCGCCGTACTGCCAAGTCTGGATGCCGCTCTTCGGCGGCATGACGGCTCAAGGAAAGTCTTACAGCTTTCCAGCCAGCATCTTGATGATGCCGGAGAAATCCAGGCCGCCATGGCCGTCGCCCGAGAGCTTGCCATAGAGCTCTTCCGACTGATGGCCGAGAGGCGTGTTGGCGCCGACGCTTTCGGCCGCTTCCTTGGCCAGGCGAAGGTCCTTCAGCATCATGTCGACGGCGAAGCCCGGCTTGTAGTCGTTGTTGGCCGGCGACGTCGGCAGCGGGCCCGGCGCCGGGCAATAGGACGTCATCGACCAGCACTGACCCGACGAAACCGACGAGATGTCGAAGAAGGTCTTGGCGTCGAGGCCCAGCGCCATGGCGAGGTTGAACGCCTCGGAAGTGCCGATCATGCTGATGCCCAGCAGCATGTTGTTGGCGATCTTGGCGGCCTGGCCGTTGCCCGGGCCGCCGGCGTAGAAAATCTTCTTGCCCATCAGGTCGAGGATCGGCTTGGCTTTGTTGAAGGCCTCCTGCGTACCGCCGACCATGAAGGTCAGCGTGCCGGCCTGGGCGCCGCCGACGCCGCCGGACACCGGCGCGTCGACCATGTCGAGGCCCTTCTTGGCGGCCATGGCGATCACGTCGCGGGCCGACTGCACGTCGATGGTCGAGCTGTCGATGATCAGCGTGCCCGGCGAGGCGTTGTCGAACACGCCGCCGGCGTCGCCATAGACGCCGCGGACATGCTTGCCGGCGGGCAGCATGCTGACGATCACGTCAACGTCCTTGCCAGCCTCGGCCGCGGTCGCCACCGCGACGGCGCCGTTCGCCACCGCGCGGTCGACAGCCTCCTTCGACAGGTCGAACGCCTTCAGGCTGTGGCCGGCCT
>CAMBYA010000329.1 GCA_945872035.1 Rhizobium sp. Q54 | reverse complement strand
GGAGGATGTAACCGGCCATGGCTCAGGCACCGGCCCGCGCGAGGACGATCATTGCAGCCGTGACGCCTTGCCCAGGGTGAATGTGCCCATATAGGCCTTCACCGGGAACCCGATCTCCAGCGTCTTCCCGTTATGGATCCAATTCCCCGCGGGGCTTGGCAGCGGGATCGACGGCACGTGCCGCATGATGTCGATCTGCACCTGCTTGAGCATCGCGATCCGCTTGGCGTCGTCGGTTTCCTCATTCGCCTGCTGCATCAGTGCGTCGGAATTGCCGCCGAGATCGCCGTAATGGCTGAAGTTCATGTTGCGGGTTGGCTTACCCACGATCGCCGAGGATTTGTAGAACGCGTTCAGCACCGCCTGGGTCAGCGGCGGCTGGCCCGAGCTGTACATGATCATCGTGTTCAGATCCCGGCGGATGTCGTTGTGGTAGCTGGTGTGCTCCACGACCCGCAGGTTGATCCGGACGCCGACCTTGCGGAGCATTTCCTGGAGGATCAGCAGGTTGGATTTGTATTCCTCCCGCTCGGTCACGAAGACATCGATGTCGAAACCATTCGGCATCCCCGCCTCGGCCAGCAACGCCTTGCTTTTTTCCGGGTTGTAGACGTACGGCCAGTCGGCTTCCTTAGGCACGTCATCGGGGCCGAGCGAACCGTAGTAGCCTTGGGGGGCGATGCCGTAGATGGGGGAGACGAAGTCGCCGAAGGCCTGGGTCCAGACGCGCTGGTCGATCGCGTGCGCGATGGCCTTGCGGACGCGGATGTCGTCCAACGGCTTGCGGGTCATGTTCAGGTGGAACGCCCAGATCGATCCGGGGCGGCCCAGATCGAACACCGCGTCGGGCTTTTGCCGCCGCAGGCTGTTCTGCCAGCCGGGGACGGTCGCGCCCTCGATCATATCCACATCGCCCTTGACGAACGCGAGCGTCCGGGCCGCGGTTTCCGGCAGATACAGTACTTCCAGAACGTCGATCTTCGGCCGGCCGCCCCAGTGCTTCTCGTTCGCCTTCAGAACGACCTTCTGCTTCGGCTCCAGGCTGGAGAACTCGAACGGGCCGGTGCCGACCGGGTTGTGGCGGAACTTGTCGCCCAGTTCCTCCATCGCCTTTTTCGGCTGCATGTACCCACCGAAGCGCGGGGCCAGGGCGAGCGCGTGGAAGAACGGGTTGGGGGAGGCGATGCGGATCGTGACCGTGTAGGGATCCGCGACCTCGACCGATGTGATGTCACGGAAGTTGGAGCCATAGGCGGACCCCGTCTTCGGGTCCTGCATGCGCTTGATCGTGAAGACCACGTCCTCGGCGGTGAATTCGCCATAGCCGCGGTGCCACTGCACGCCCTTGCGCAGGTGGAACGTGAAGGATTTGGCGTCGGGCGCCATCTCCCACTTCTCGGCAAGCTCGCCCTGCAGCTGGTCAAAGCGCAGTTCGGTGGTGCCGTCCTTCGGGCCCACCAGGACGTTGAAGATTTGCCGGATGGGGAATTCGTCGCCGTTGCCGATTCCGAACGCGGGGTCGGCGGCGCCAAGATCGCGCTGTGACACGCCGACCTTGATGACGGATTGGGACATTGCGGTGGATGCGAGCAGAACCGTCGCGAGGCCGGCCAGGCACGACCGAATGATCGTCTTCATCGTCGTTTCCCCAGGTTGTCATTTTGAGTGCGTGGATCACGCTTGCCATGACCCTAGGCAGGGGAATTGCCAGTCGTCAACGGCGGCGGTTGTCGGCGGCAAGGGGCGATGGCGTGGCCGCGTCGTGGCCTGTATGGTCCGCGCGATCTGAAATCCTAAGGAATTGCCTCTCATGCGCCCATCGGGCCGAACCGCCGACGCCCTGCGTGACGTCTCCATGACCACGGGCTTTGCCCGCCACGCGGAGGGATCATGCCTGATCCGCATGGGCCAGACCGAGGTGCTGTGCGCCGCCAGCGTCGAAACCCGCGTGCCGCCGTTCCTGCGCGGCACCGGCAAGGGCTGGGTCACGGCCGAATACGGCATGCTGCCCCGCGCCACCCACACCCGCGGCGACCGCGAAGCCGCGCGCGGCAAGCAGTCCGGCCGCACCCAGGAAATCCAGCGCCTGATCGGCCGGTCGCTCCGCGCCGTCGTTGATCTGGAAGCGATGGGGGAGATGTCGATCACCGTCGATTGCGACGTGCTGAACGCCGATGGCGGCACCCGTTGCGCCTCCATCACCGGCGCCTGGGTCGCGCTGTCGCTGGCCTTCCGCCACCTGGTGCGGATGAACGTCATGAAGACGATCCCGCTGACCGGCCAGGTCGCGGCGGTTTCCTGCGGCATCTACAAGGGCACCGCGGTGCTCGACCTTGACTACGATGAGGATTCGGCCGCCGACGCCGATTCCAACTTCGTGCTGACGGAAGGCGGCGGCATCGTCGAGGTGCAGGGGACGGCGGAAAAGACCCCGTTCTCGGAAGCCGAGTTCCTGGAGTTGATGCGCCTCGCCCGCCACGGCACGGGTCACCTGTTCGCGGCCCAGCGTACCGCTTTGGGGGACTGATGGCCCGCCAGCTTGCCCGGGGTTCGCGTCTGGTGCTTGCCAGCCACAACAAGGGCAAGCTGCGGGAGATCGAGGACCTGCTGCGTCCCTTCGGCATCGACGTGGTCTCGGCCGGTGCGCTGGGCCTGCCGGAGCCGGAGGAGGACGCCCCTGACTTCGAGGGCAATGCCCGCATCAAGGCACTGGCCTCGGCCATTGCCAGCGGGCTGCCGGCGCTGTCGGACGATTCCGGGTTCTGCGTGGCGGCCCTGAACGGTGATCCCGGCGTGCTGTCCGCGCGCTGGGCGGGGCCGTCCAAGGATTTCGGCGTCGCCATGGCGGAGGTCCATCGCCAGATGGGTGATGCGCCCGACCGGAGCGCCTGGTTCATCGCGGCGCTCTGCCTGGCCTGGCCGGACGGACATACCGAGACCTTTGTCGGCCGCGTTGATGGCACCGTGGTCTGGCCGCCGCGGGGCGACCGCGGCTTCGGCTACGACCCGATGTTCCTGCCCGAGGATGGGACGGAAACCTTCGGACAGATGGACCCGGATGCGAAACACGCCGTCAGCCACCGTGCCCGCGCCTTCGCCCAACTGACGGCCGCATGCTTCGGCT
>CAMBYA010000328.1 GCA_945872035.1 Rhizobium sp. Q54 | reverse complement strand
GAACTCGGCTGGCTGGCGCTGCCGTTCACCGAGGACCAGGGCGGCCTTGGCGGCACGGCGGTCGACACCAATGTGCTGATGGAAGCGTTCGGCCGCGGCCTGCTGCTGGAGCCGTTCCTGACCACGGTGGTGATGGGCGGCGGCGCGCTGAAGGCCGCCGGCGGCCGCGACGACCTGATCGGCGAGATCATCGAGGGTAACCTGCTCCTCGCGGTCGCCTATGCCGAGCCGCAGGCCCGCTTCGACCTGTTCGACGTCGCCACCACCGCCCGCAAGGATGGCGACGGCTGGATCATCGACGGCCACAAGGCCGTGGTGCTGCACGGCGACAGCGCCGACAAGATCATCGTGTCGGCCCGTACGTCCGGCGACCGCCGCGGCAAGGGCGGCATCAGCCTGTTCATCATCGACCGCGGCGCCGCCGGCCTGGAGCGCCGCGCCTATCCGACCGTCGACGGCTCCCGCGCCGCCGAGTTGTTCCTCAACAGCGTCAAGGTCGGCGCCGACGCGCTGCTGGGCGAAGAGGGCAACGGCCTCGCCATCCTCGAGAAGGTGTCCGACGACGCGATCACCGCGCTGTGCGCCGAGGCGGTCGGCGCCATGAAGGTGCTGCTCGACACCACCGTCGAATACACCAAGACCCGCGAGCAGTTCGGCCAGCCCATCGCCAAGTTCCAGGTGCTGCGCCACCGCATGGCCGACATGATGATGGAATACGAGCAGGCCAAGTCGATGGCGCTCGTCGCCGCTCTCAAGGTCGACAGCGCCGATCCGGTCGAGCGCCGCAAGGCGGTCTCGGGCGCCAAGGTGCAGATCGGCAAGAGCGGCCGCTTCGTCGGCCAGCAGGCGGTGCAACTCCATGGCGGCATGGGCATGACCGACGAGCTGTCGGTGGGCCACTACTTCAAGCGGCTGACCATGATCGACATCCTGTTCGGGAATGTGGATCATCACCTGAAGCAGTTCAGCGCCGCGGCCTGAGCGAGAGCGGGAACAAGAGGAAAACGGGGAAGCACCATGGATCTGTCGTTCACGCCCGAGGAGATTGCCTTCCAGAACGAGGTGCGGGCTTGGATGGCGGAGAACTTCCCCGCCGACCTGCGCGCCAAGGTCGAGGCCGGTGAGAAGCTGTACAAGCCCGACCTGCTGCGCTGGCAGAAGATCCTCGCCGCCAAGGGCTGGATCGCGCCCGCCTGGCCGGTCGAGTATGGCGGCCCCGGCTGGACGCCCACCCAGCGCTACATCTACGCCAACGAGATGGCGCTGGCCGGCGCGCCCGACCTGCCCGCCTTCGGCCTGAAGATGGTCGGCCCGGTGATCTACACCTATGGCAACGAGGAGCAGAAGGCCCATTTCCTGCCGCGCATCCTCAGCGGCGAGGACTGGTGGTGCCAGGGCTATTCCGAGCCGGGCTCGGGCTCTGACCTCGCCTCGCTGAAGACCAAAGCGGTCAGCGACGGCGACGACTACATCGTCAACGGCGCGAAGATCTGGACCACCGGCGCCCATGATTCCGACTGGATCTTCTGCCTGGTGCGCACCGACGACACCGGCAAGAAGCAGGACGGCATTTCCTTCCTGCTGATCGACATGAAGACGCCGGGCATCGAGGTCAGCCCGATCATCATCATCAACGGCGACCACACCGTGAACCAGGTGTTCTTCACCGACGTGCGGGTGCCGAAGAAGAACCTGATCGGCAAGGAGAACGAAGGCTGGACCTACGCCAAGTTCCTGCTGGTCAACGAACGCAACGGCATCGCCCAGGTCGGCCACAAGAAGCACACGCTGCGCCGCATCCGCAAGCTGGCGTCGGCCACCGACATGCATGGCGGCCGCCTCGCCGACGAGCCTGGCTACCAGACGCGTCTCGCCGAGACCGAGGTGGCGCTGATGGCGCTGGAATACTCCGAACTGCGATTCCTGTCGGGCCAGAAGACCGATCACGCGCCGGGCACCGAGGCCAACATGATGAAGGTGGCCGCGACCCAGCTGCAGCAGAGCATGTCCGAGCTGTTCATCGAGATCGCCGGTTACTACAGCTTCCCTTATGACGGCTTCCGCGACAAGAAGGGCTCCAACGAGCCGCCGGTGGGGCCGGCCGAGGCCGGCGGCGCCATGTTCGACTTCCTGTATGGCCGCGCCTCGACCATCTATGGCGGCTCCAACGAGATCCAGCGCGACGTCATCGCCAAGGTGCTGCTGAGCATCTGACGGTCACCGTCGGAAATGGGAACGCATTGAGGACGGACCGCATGCCGGGCCTGCTGGTCTCCGTGGTCTACACGGCGGCCATCTTCTTCAGCGCCGTGCTGATCTTCTGGCTCGAGCCCATGGTCCCCAAGGCGATCCTGCCGCTGATGGGCGGCACGCCGGCCACCTGGGTGACGGCGCTGATGTTCTATCAGGCCGTGCTGCTGGCGGGATACGCCTATTGCTTCGTGCTGACCCGCTGGGCGGCGCCGAAGGCGCAGGCGGTCATCCATGCCGCCCTGCTGGCGGTCGCGGCGGCGGCGCTGCCGCCTGCCCTGCCCACCGTGCCCGAAAGCCTTGCACAGTTTCCGGTTACGCAGGTTTTGTACATGCTGGCGGTGGGCGCGGGACTGCCGCTGTTCGCACTTTCGGCCACCGCGCCGCTGGCCCAGCACTGGTTCTCGCGCACGGGCCACCGGAGCGCCCATGACCCCTATTTCCTCTATGCCGCCAGCAATGTGGGCGGCCTGGGCGCCCTCCTCGCCTATCCGGTGCTGATTGAGCCCTATATCGGCCTGGTGGACCAGGCGCACCTCTGGACCATCGGCTACGGCGTGTTCGCCGCCCTCATCCTCGCCTGCATCCTCGCCGGCCGCCCGGTGGCGGCCCTGGCGACGCCGCCGGCCGACACCGATGCCCCTGCCCGCCATCCCGGCAGCCGCTGGATGTGGCTGCTGCTGGCGGCGGTGCCGTCCAGCCTGCTGTCGGGCACCACGACGCGGATCACCACCGACATCGCCGCCGGACCGCTGTTCTGGGTGGTGCCGCTGGCGCTCTACCTGCTGACCTTCGTGCTGGCCTTCGCCCGATGGCGCATCCTGTCCATGCGCTTCGTGCTGCTGCTGCAGCCGCTGGCGCTGGCGCCGCTGATCATCGTGATGTT
>CAMBYA010000327.1 GCA_945872035.1 Rhizobium sp. Q54 | reverse complement strand
CGACTCGAGATTGCCAATGGAAACCGTGCCGTTTCCCCACTGGATCATCAGCGCGTTCTGGCCCATCAGCAGGCGGCGCGCCGTCAGCTGAAGATCGGCCCAGTCCAGGAAATCGCCCTGATCGCGGATCTCTTCCAGGCAGCCCAGGAAATGCGCCACCGGCGTCTCGATGGTGTAGATCGAGATCTTGTTCGAGGCGAGCACCGACGCGTAAGCCCGCGAGAAGTTCTCGCTGCCTGCGATGCTGGCGACGATCGCCGAATTCATCCTGACCAGGTGCTCGAGCGCCTTGACGTCGATCGCCTGCTCGATCCGCTCGAACACGATCCGCAGCCGTCCCCGGAACGCCTCGCCGAGCAGCGCGTCCTTGCCTCCATACATTTCATAAAGGGTGCGGGTCGAAATCCCGGTGCGCTTGGACAGGTCGCGCATGGTGACGCCCTCATAGCCGCGCTCCGCCATGAGCCGCCAGGCTTCCGCCTGGATGCCCTGGCGGCGCTCGACCTGTTTGTCGTCGCCATCCGCCATGCAAACCCCCTCGATTTGCCGGTAGCCTTTTATATACCGATCGGATGTGACAATTGTCACTGCGGATAGGTCACGCCCACGATCATGTGATCAACCGGAGATTGAATGATGCACGCTGAAGACCTGGGTCGCTGGACCCATCCGCACCGCTTCGAAACCGGTGGCGAGGCCGCGGCCGAACGCCGGACGCGCATCGTCGTCGGGCTGACCCTGGTGATGATGGTCATCGAGATCGCCGCGGGCGTGCTGTTCAACTCTATGGCGCTGTTGGCCGATGGCTGGCACATGGCGACCCACGCCGGCGCGCTGGGCATCGCGGCGTTCGCCTACGCCTATGCCCGGCGTCACGCGGACGATCCGCGCTTCGCTTTCGGCACCGGCAAGGTCGGCTCCCTCGCAGGCTTCGCCAGCGCCGTGGCGCTCGCGATCGTGGCGGCGCTGCTGATCTGGGAATCCGCGACCCGGCTACTGTCGGTGCAGGTGATCGCTTTCGACGAGGCCCTGCCGGTCGCCGTGCTGGGACTACTCGTCAACCTGGCAAGCGTGGCGATCCTCGGCGGACACGCGCATAGTCATGGCGATGACCATGGGCACGAGGACCACAATCACGGTCATGCCCACGATCACAATCTCCGTGCGGCCTACCTCCACGTGATGGCGGACGCCCTCACCTCCGTGACCGCCATCGCCGCCCTGCTGCTGGGCAAGTATTTCGGCTGGTGGTGGGTCGACCCCCTGATGGGCATCGTCGGCGGCACGGTCATCCTGGTCTGGGCATGGGGGCTGATGCGCCAGTCCGGCGCAACGCTGATCGACATGAGCGACCAGGACCTGCGCCAGGAGGTCGTCGATGCCATCGAGGGCGACGCCGACAACAAGGTAGCCGACCTGCACCTGTGGCGCGTCGGCCCCGGACACTGGGCGGCCATCGTCTCGCTGGTGACGCACCATCCGCGCGGTCTTGAGCACTACCGTGCGCTGCTCGCGCCCGTGCACGAGATCAGCCATCTGACCGTCGAGATTCAGTCCCGCGAGGATTGACGCCTAATTGTCCTGGACCACCAGCTGGCTCTGCTCACCCAGCCCCTCGACGCCCAGCCTGATCCGCTGGCCGGGGCGCAGATAGGTCTCCGGCTTCATGCCCTGGCCGACGCCCGCCGGCGTGCCGGTGGTGATGATGTCGCCGGCATGCAGTGTCATGAAACGGCTGAGATAGCTGACCAGGAAGCGCACGCCGAAGATCATGTCGGCGGTGGTGCCGTTCTGGCGCCTCTCGCCGTCCACCTCCAGCCAGATGCGCAGGTTCTGCGGATCGGGGATTTCGTCGCGGGTCACCAGCCACGGGCCAATAGGGCCGAAATTATCGCCCGACTTGCCCTTGACGAACTGGCCCTCACGGTCCTTCTGGAATTCCCGCTCGGAGACGTCGTTGACCACGCAGTAGCCGGCGACATGATCGAACGCATTGGCCTCGGCGATATACTTGCCGGTGGTGCCGATAACGATGCCCAGTTCGGCTTCCCAGTCCAGCTTGGTCGAGCCCCGCGGCCTTATGACATCGTCGTTGGGCCCACAGATCGCGTAGACCGACTTGGTGAACAGCATGGGCTCGGTCGGCACCCGTGCGCCGGTCTCGGCCGCATGGTCGCGGTAGTTGAGGCCGATGGCGTGGAACATGCCGGTGCCGGCGACGCACGGGCCGATGCGCTGCTTGCCCGGCACGAGCGGCAGCGATTCGGCATCAAGCGAGCGCAGCTGCGCCAGGGCGCCGTCGGACAGGTTCAGCCCGTCGAGATCGCGGATCACGCCCGACAGGTCGCGGATCGCGCCGTGCCGGTCGATGATCCCAGGCTTTTCCTGCCCCTTCGGGCCGTAGCGCAGCAATCGCATGAGTTCAGTCCTTCAGCACGCAGCGGCCATTGTTGATGACCATGACGTCCCGCTCCTTCAGCCGGCTGCGGTAGGACACCACGTTGCCGTCGACCCACATGTCGACGATCACCGTCTCACCCGGATAGACCGGCGACGAGAACCGGGCGTCGAACGCGGTGATCCTGGTGTGGTCGTAGTCGCAGATGGTCTGCAGCACCGCGCGGCACGACACGCCGTAGGTGCACAGGCCGTGCAGGATCGGCTTCGGGAAACCGGCCGCCGTCGCCACGTCCGGGTCGCAATGCAGCGGGTTGCGGTCGCCCGACAAGCGGTAGAGCAGCGCCTGGTCCTCGCGGGTCGCCAGTTCGCAGGTCGCGTCCGGCTTGCGGTCGGGAATCGCATGGGTCTCGGCCGGCGCGGGGCCGTTCGGGCCGCCGAAGCCGCCGTCGCCACGCGCGAAGATGCTCGACAGCGAGGTGGACACCGGCGCGCCGGTGTCCTTCAGCTTCGTCTTGGTTTCCATGTAGATCACCGCGCCCTTGCCGGCGCCCTTGTCGAGCGCCTCGGCGACGCGCGCCTCGACGACCAGGTCGGCCTTCCAGGGCAGCGGCTGGTGCAGCGTCACCCGCTGCTCGCCGTGTACCACCATGGTGTAGTTGACGCCTTCCAGCAGGTTGCCGCGCGCGCCGAACAGCGCCGCCATGGTCGGCACCGTCTTCAGGTTCTTCTCGTAGGTGTA
>CAMBYA010000326.1 GCA_945872035.1 Rhizobium sp. Q54 | reverse complement strand
CTCGTCGGCCGTCCGCGCGGTGCCGTAGAACGCATAGGGATTGGTCGCCGCAACGCGGGTGAACGGCGCGAACAGCTCGCCCATGGCCTGAAGGTGCTGCTCGACCGTGTGGCCCTGTCGGCCGCGGATGACGTTCTCGAACAGCGGATAGGTCTGGATCGGGATGCCGATGCCGTGAGCGAATTCGTGCGGCGTGATGAAGCTGCCGCCGATTCCCCGGTCCTCCAGCGTCCCTTCGTCTTCTTCCTGCCAGTCCAGCTTGATGCCGAGGCGCATGGCGTCCTTGGTGGTCTGTATGGCCTCGGCGCCTGCGATCAGCGCCATGCTGACGTCGCCGGCGGCGATCCGCTCGCACATCTCGCTGACCAGCTTCTGCGGCGTGTTGCCGCCGACCTGGGTGTAGATGGCGTTGCGCGGATCGGCGCCGATGCGCCGGGCGACGGCGCGGGGTGGATTCTCGGCGCGGCCGAAACCGTGAGTGACCCGCGGCCTGTTGGTGGAATCGGGGAAGATACGGATCATCGCCAGGGTGCAGATATGGGGTGCCAGCGCCGCGCCAAGCCCGGTGTCCGCCATGGCGGCCTTTGCCGCTTCGGCGGCAATGCCCATGGGCGGCTGGGCCTGGTCGGGGGCAACGCCCTTTTCCGTGAACTGTCCGCCGCCGATAAGGATGGGCGTCGAGTCTTCCATGGCTGTCCCCAGTGTCGTCCCTGTTCGGGTTCCTGATACAAGGTTGCCCGGTGGTTGGAAAGACGCCCGTCATCGTCTGGCAGGGCAGGGCTTGACCGGCGGACGAGTTAGGTTTCCAATAGTTTTCCGAAAGGTGGTTTCCGGATGGTAACTATTTTGCCCATGGGCCGTGTCGTGGCTTGGAAACGGCCGCGCTTTCGCCTATCAGGAGCCACAGGGACGACGAACGGGATGCAAGCATGACCGCCATCTACAGCGGCGAACGGGCGCGGCCGCACGACGAGATCAACCAGAACGCCCTGCGCGCGGCATCGGGCTTCCAGGCCATGGGAGTTGGGCCGGACAGCGGCGTGGCCGTGATGCTCCGCAACGATTTCACCTTCTTCGAGGCCAGCCGGGGCGCGACCTTCGCCGGCGCTTATGCCGTGCCGATCAACTGGCACTTCAAGGGCGAGGAGGTCGGTTACATCCTGCGCGATTCGCAGGCGCGGGCGCTGGTCATCCATGCCGACCTGCTGCCGCAGGTCGATGGCGCGGTGCCCGAAGGCGTCGACGTCATCGTCGTCGAGACGCCGCCTGAGGTGGCCGCCGCATACGGCATTCCTGCCGAACGCGCCGCGGTGCCTGCCGGGTCGACGGACTGGGACGACTGGCTGGCGTCGCTGCCGCCCGTCGCCAACCCGTCAATGGCCTCGCGCGGCGCCATGTTCTACACCTCCGGCACCACGGGCAAGCCCAAGGGCGTCAAGCGCGGCGTCATCGATATCCAGCAGATCATGGGCCTGATGATCCGCACCGCGTCGGAAGCGTGGGGCTTCACCGGAACGCACCACCGGGTGCTGGTCACCGGCCCGCTCTACCATTCCGCGCCCAATGGCTATGCCAACGCATCCGCCGGCATGGGCGGCTACACGGTGCTTCAGCCGCGCTTCGACGCCGAGGATTTCCTGCGCCAGGTGGAGCGTCACCGCATCACCCATGCGGTGATGGTGCCGACCATGTTCGTGCGCCTGCTGGCGCTGCCCGACGACGTCAAGGCGCGCTACGACACCTCGTCGCTGGAGTGGATCACCCACGGCGCCGCGCCGTGCTCGCCCGACGTGAAGCGCCGGATGATCGAGTGGCTCGGCCCGGTCATCAACGAGTATTTCGGCGGCACCGAGATCGGGCTGATCACCACCGCGAACAGCGACGACGCCCTGCGCAAGCCCGGCACCGTCGGCAAGGCCATCACCGGCGCGAAGATCGCCATCTTCGACGAAGAGGGCAAGCCCTTGCCGCCTGGCGGCATTGGCGAGGTCTATGTGTGGATGGAGGGCATGCCCGACTTCACGTATCACGGCCTCGACGAGAAGCGCGGCGAGATCGGCCGCGACAATCTCGTGTGCATCGGCGACATCGGCTACCTGGACGAGGACGGCTATCTGTTCCTGTGCGATCGCAAGATCGAGATGGTGATCTCCGGTGGCGTGAACATCTATCCGGCCGAGGTCGAGGCGACGCTGATCACCATGCCGGGTGTGAAGGACTGCGCCGTGTTCGGCATCCCCGACGCGGAATTCGGCGAAACCCTGTGCGCCTATGTGGAGCCGGAGCGGGAAGGTGCGCTCGACGCCGGCAGCATCAGGGCGTTCCTGCGCGACCGGCTGGCGGGCTACAAGGTGCCGCGGGTGATCGAGTTCGCCGACGAGCTGCCGCGCGAGGATTCGGGCAAGATCTTCAAGCGCAAGCTGCGCGAGCCCTATTGGGCCGGCATGGAGCGGCGGATCTGAGGGCGGTCGTTCATGCGCCGTTCAAGCTGGACGGCACATCGTCCGGGTCTTGGTTTCCATGCTCGGGGACGACACCATGACCACCGATTCGAACGCGCGCTGCTGTCTCATGCTTGCGGGCGTGCTGGGTTTTGCGCTGGCGACCGCGGCGCACGCCCAGACCCAGCCCACCTTGAATGTCACCGACAAGGGCGCGAAGCGGACGAAGACGGTCCAGCCGCCGCCTGCCGCCGCGCATGCTACCATCCAGCAGAGCGCGAAGAAGACCGACGCCGACCAGCCCGATATGATCATGCTGCAGGAACCGTTCCGCTCCGGGTCTTCGGTGCCCGTGAGCGTCACGCGGGGCAGGTAGTTCTCTGGCCTGCGCCGGGAGACGGCTGAGGTTAGGCCTTCACCAGCGCATTCAGCGCCGCTTCATCCGCCTTTCCGTCCCTGCCGAGGGCCTGGATGCAGACCTGGTCGGCGCCCGCATCAAGATGCTCTTCGATGCGCGCATTGATCGCCGCCGCGTCGCCCCAGGCGACGATGGCATCGACCAGCCGGTCCGAGCCGCCGCCGTCCATGTCGGCCTCGGTGAAGCCCAGCCGCAGCAGGTTGTTGCGGTAGTTGGCCGCGCCCAGATAGATCGGGATGGCCTTCCTTGCCTGCTCACGCGCCTTGGCCGGGTCGGCTTCCAG
>CAMBYA010000325.1 GCA_945872035.1 Rhizobium sp. Q54 | reverse complement strand
GCCGCGCGCGGTCGGAGAGTGTGAGCGGGTCGGCTCCCCATCCGGCACGTGCCACGCAGCATGTTCAGGGCAGACCGCGGCAGGCCCGGACCTTCCTCTGGAGGAGGTCTTGCGGGACACCGGGACCGGAGCGGGCTCCGGTTCCCTGGCCATGGTGGACCGGAGCGGACTCCGGTCCCGTCCTGTGTATCGCCGGTGACGGCCTTAGCCGCAGATCCACCACTGGCACTTCACCGCGCGGGCCTGGGTCTCGTCGGCGCCGCAAGTGTGGGCCACTTCCTCGGCCATGCGCCAGTGGGCCTGCGGACCGGCCTGCGCCTTGCGGCCTTCGGCGGTCTTCGGGTCGAACTTGGCCGGCATCACGATGGTGCCGCCGGTCATCGGACCGGCAGGAGTCCAGGCGGCGCCTTCACGGTTGCCGTACACGACGACCGGCTGGGCCGACGGGCACTGCAGACCGGTGACCTTGGTGGTCAGCGCCTGCATCTGGGCGATGTTGTTGGCGGCCGGGGTCTCGGCGCAGGCAGCGAGCAGGGTAACCGCCGCGAGGGCGGGAATGATCTTCTTCATGATGGGCGTCCTCGTCTGTTGCGGGAAAGCGTCATGCCTGCCCGGGTGCTGGTCATTCGGTCGCGTTGCGACGGGTATGGTCGGCCTCCCGCCGTGGTCCACCTTGTGCGGACCGGCGCCACCGGCTTTGCGACCAACCTGCCTGCCGGTTTCCCGGCAGGCAGTTTCAGCTGGATTTCATCCCCTGCCCCGGTCCGGTGTCGTGACACCGGTCCAAGCCCGAAACGGGTCTGAAACTCGGGAGGTTACTGGCCCTGCCCCCTTAGAGGAGGCCCTGTACCCCTTTGGAACCCCGATGGTGTTGGCCGTGGTGGCTCCGTGAGGGCAGGTCGTAGATAAACTTCAAATTTGATGCCACTTCAAATTGTGTCGGAATTTCGCCACATTCCACAATTTGAGCCTTAAAAGGATTAAATCCATAATTATCATTTACTTAACTGCACAACTTGAAAACGTTTTCGCAGGAAATCCGGCGAATTATGGCCTCCATATGGCCGTAAATTCAGCATCTCAAGGTTGTATATGCCCACCCGACGCCGCTCGGCGGTATCGGATTCGGACACGAATCATGGTGGCAAAGGAGCGATTCTGGCGCTCGGGATGCTTCGCCGGCGCGGTGTCGATTCAGCGTGCTGTAGCCGGAGCTTCGCCCAGCCGTCCCGAATCAGGCCGATTCCTCGAACTGGGGCTTGCCTCCCAAGGCATCGGCCAGATCGAAGACTTCCTGTGCCAGCCTGGCGTTGAGCGCTTCATCGGTCGAACGGATGACGATGCTGGTGCCGCCCTTGCCCTGCCGGTAGAATGGATAGGATCCGATATCCGCAGTCGGATTGCGCGCCTGCATGTCCCTCAGTCCCGCGGCGATCATGCTTTCCGGGAGGTGCAGCAGCACCGAGCGCGACCTGACGGGCAAACCGCCGGTCAGCCTGTGCTTCAGGCTTTCCAGCATCGCCTGCATGATCAGCGGGATGCCCGCGAGCACGAAGACGTTCTCCATCTGGAAGCCGGGCGCCTTGGAGATCGGGTTGTCGACCAGTTTCGCGCCGCGCGGCGTGCACGCCATCCGTGCACGGGCCGAGGTGAGCCCTTCGGGTCCGTAATACTCCTTCAGGATCTCGTGCGCCTCGGGATGCAGCTCCCACGGCACGCCGAACGCCTTGGCGATCGATTCGGCGGTGATGTCGTCATGGGTGGGCCCGATGCCGCCGGTGGTGAACACGTAATCGAACCGTGGGCGAACCTCGTTCACCGTGCCGACGATGGTGTCCTCGATGTCGGGGATCACGCGGGTCTCGGTGAGCTGGATGCCGCACTGGTAGTTCAGCCATTTGGCCAGATACGCCAGATTGGCGTCCTGGGTCCGGCCGGACAGGATTTCATTGCCGATGATGATCAGGCAGGCGGAGACTTTTTTCGGTTCTGTCATGCGGCATTTATATCAAGCCGCCGGTAACGGCGACACGGCAAAACGGCCGGAAGAAACACTTCCGGCCGTCTCGCCGCGCGCCCCCGAGGGAGGGGGAAACAGAGGCGCGCCGATTCCTATTCCGCGGGCGGCGCCTCGCTGGTCTTGACCCCGCCGTCGAGCGCGGCGGCGGTCTTGACCAGGTTGACGAACTCCACCCTGTAGCCCTGGGAGTCGTTGCCACGGCCTTCCGAGGCCAGCGCCGCGATGCGCTCATAGCCGAAATCGCCCAGATAGGCGCCGTGGCGCAGTTTCTGGCCGAACGCGGCGACGGCGGCGGCGAACTTGAAGTCGGGCGACGCCGGGCCGGCCTTGTCGAGCATGGCGCGGTCGAGCGGGATCTCGATCAGCTTCGACGCCTCCTCGCTGGGCAGCTTGTAGCGCAGCTTGACGAACGCGAACTCCTTCGCCGACGGCGCGGCGGCGGCGGCCGGCGTCGAATAGCGCAGCGGGTCCATTCTCAGGCCCTTGCCACCGACCAGCGCGACCTCGTAGAGCGCGGTCACCGTGTGGCCGGCGCCGATATCGCCCGCGTCGATCTTGTCGTTGTTGAAGTCCTCGGTCTTCAGCATGCGGTTCTCGTAGCCGATCAGCCGGTACTCGGCGACCACCGCCGGGTTGAACTCGATCTGGATCTTGGTGTCCCTGGCGATGGTGAACAGGGTCGATCCGGCCTGCTCGACCAGCACCTTGCGGGCTTCCTGGATGTTGTCGATATAGGCGTAGGTGCCGTTGCCGACATTGGACAGCTGCTCGGTCATCTCGTCATTGAGATTGCCGGTGCCGAAGCCCAGCACCGACAGCGACACGCCGGTGGACCGCTGGCGGGCGACATAGTCCTTCAGCGTGTCGACGCGGGTGTCGCCCACGTTGAAGTCGCCGTCGGTCGCCAGGATGATCCGGTTGATGCCGCCCTTGATGAACGACTTCTGCGCCATGGCGTAGGCCAGGCTGATGCCCTGCCCGCCGGCCGTGGAGCCGCCGGCCTGGAGCTGTTCCAGAGCGGCCAGCACGGCGGCGCGGTCGCTGCCGGGCGTCGGCTCGAGGACGACGCCGGCCGCGCCGGCATAGACCACCATGGAGATGCGGTCGTCGTCGCGCAGCTGGTTGG
>CAMBYA010000324.1 GCA_945872035.1 Rhizobium sp. Q54 | reverse complement strand
CGCTCGACCCTCGATTCCCGCCTGCAGGCCATCGCCGAGACAGCACTGCGCCACGGGCTCGTGACCTACGACCGTCGCCACGGCTGGCGCGGTCCGCTCGGCCATATCGAACTGGACGACTGGAAGAAGAAGCTCGCCGCCCTGAAGATATCGACCGGCCCGCGCGAATGGCGCCTCGCCGCGGTGCTGTCGGTCGACGCCGGCGGCGCGGCCATCGGCACCATCGACGGCGATCGTGGCACCATACCGTTTTCCCGCATGACCTGGGCCCGGCCGACCCTGAAAGAGCAGAATGTCGGCGCCGCGCCATCCAAGCCGTCCGACGTGGTCAAGCCCGGCGACGTGATCGTCGTCGCCAGGGCCACGGGTGATGGCGCCGGCGCGAACGAATACAGCCTGCAGCAGATCCCCAAGGCCGAGGGCGCGATCATTGCCATGGACCCGCATACCGGCCGAATCCTCGCGCTGGTGGGCGGCTTCGACTACAATGGCAGCCAGTTCGACCGCGCCATGCAGGCGACCCGTCAGCCCGGCTCGGCGTTCAAGCCGTTCGTCTATGCCGCCGCGCTCGACAGCGGTTTCACCCCGTCGGACCTGGTGCTCGATGCGCCGTTCGTCATGGACCAGGGACCGGGCCTGCCGAAATGGCGGCCGCAGAACTATTCCAACGAATTCTACGGACCCAGCACCCTGCGCATGGGCATCGAGAAATCGCGCAACGTCATGACCGTGCGGCTTGCCCAGCAGGTCGGCATGGCCAAGATCTCGGCCTATGCGCACAATTTCGGCATCACCGACAGGATGCCCAAGGTGCTCTCCATGTCGCTGGGCGCCGGCGAGACCACGGTGATGAAGCTGACCAACGCCTACGCCATGCTGGTGAACGGCGGCAAGCGCATCACGCCCAGCCTGATCGACCGCATCCAGGATCGCTGGGGCCGCACCGTCTACCGGCATGACAAGCGGCCGTGCCCCGGCTGCGCGGCGCCGGCCTGGAGCAACCAGCTGGCTCCTGTCATCCCGGACACCCGCGATCAGGTCGTCGATCCTGCCACCGCCTACCAGATGGTCTCCATGCTGGAAGGCGTCGTCCAGCGCGGCACCGGCGCACGGGTCAGCGCGGTTGGCAAGCCGCTGGCCGGCAAGACCGGCACCACCAACGACAATTTCGACAACTGGTTCGTCGGCTTCTCACCCGATCTGGCCGTCGGAGTCTATGTGGGCTTCGACACGCCGGGCACCCTGGGCAGCCGCGAAACCGGCGCCAGCACAGCCGCGCCGATGTTCCAGGAGTTCATGGAGCAGGCCCTGAAGGGCCAACCGGCCATTCCGTTCCGCATTCCGCCGGGTATCAGGCTGGTGCGCGTCAACAGCAAGACCGGTCAGCCCACGTCGCCCGACGACCACAACGTGATCCTCGAGGCGTTCAAGCCGGGCACCGAACCCAACGGCCAGCGCAACGTGCTCGATGGATCGGGGGTTGACGGATCGGACGGCGGCATGCCATCTCCGTCGGAGAAATCCGCCCCGGTTGGCACCGGCGGACTTTACTAGAACCGAACATCAAAGGTTATCAAGACGATGCGAGCCGAAATTCAGGCGCATGTTGACTCAATCGAGCAGTCGCTGGAACTGCTGAGGAGGTCTCTTTGACTGGGATCGGGCGGTCAGGCGTCTCGACGAGCTGAACCAGCTTTCCGAAGACCCCAACCTCTGGAACGACCCGGGCAAGGCGCAGAAACTGATGCGCGAGCGCACCCGGCTGGACGAGGCGATCACCGCCACGCGGCAGATCGAATCCGGCCTGGCCGAGAACCTGGAGTTGGCCGAGATGGCCGAGGCCGAAGGCGACACGGCCCTGGTCGACGAGGCGCAGCAGGCGCTCAAGGACCTCGCGGCACTCGCCCACGCCAAGCGCATCGACGCGCTGCTGTCGGGCGAGGCGGACAGTAACGACACCTACCTTGAAATCCATGCGGGCGCCGGCGGCACCGAGAGCCAGGACTGGGCGTCCATGCTGCTGCGCATGTACACCCGCTGGGCCGAAGCCCACGGCTACAAGACCGAGCTGATGGAAAACAGCGACGGCGAAGAGGCCGGCATCAAGTCCGCCACCATCCAGATCAAGGGCGAGAACGCCTTCGGCTGGCTGAAGACCGAGGCGGGAGTCCACCGGCTGGTGCGCATCTCGCCCTATGATTCCAACGCGCGGCGGCACACCAGCTTCGCCAGCGTCGGCGTCTATCCGGTGGTCGACGACACCATCGAGATCGAGATCAACGACAAGGACCTGCGCATCGACACCTACCGGTCCTCGGGCGCCGGCGGCCAGCATGTCAACACCACTGACAGCGCCATCCGCATCACCCACATCCCGACCAACATCGTCGTGCAGTGCCAGAACGAGCGTTCCCAGCACAAGAACCGCGCCACGGCGATGAAGATGCTGCAGAGCCGGCTCTACGAGGCGGAACTGCGCGCCCGTGAGGAAAAGGCTGCCGCGGCCGCGGCTTCCAAGACCGACATCGCCTGGGGCCACCAGATCCGCTCCTACGTGCTGCAGCCTTACCAGATGGTGAAGGATCTCCGCACCGGCGTGGAATCCTCCCAGCCCGACCTGGTGCTCAACGGCGGCATCGACGAATTCGTCGCCGCCGCGCTTGCCCAGAAGGTCGACGGCAAGGCGGGCGAGGCGATCGAGGATTTGAGCTGAAGCTCTCCCATCAGCCGGTCTCTGGTTAACGGGTTCTGAATACATCCACCAACGAGAAAGGGCGGCATCTCTGCCGCCCTTTGCTTAACTGAACAGGTCGAACTGGCTTTTCTTCAGTTCGCCGGCGTCGTAGGGCGGACCGGAGTACCGCCGTTGGACGACGCCTCCGTCGGCGCGGAGGGCTGAACGACCGGCTTGGCGCCGACCGGGCGGCCGGGCGCGGTTTCCAGTGGGTTGTCGACATGGACGAACTGGCCCTCGATGTGGGCGCCCGCCTCGATGGAGATGATCTCGTGCCACACGTCGCCTTGCACCTTGGCGGTACGCTCCAGGCGCACGCGGCGGGCGCGGATGGTGCCCTTCAGCCGGCCGTGGATGATCACGGTCTCGGCGACCACGCTGCCGGTCACTTCGGCGCTCTCGCCGATGGTGAGCGAGCCGC
>CAMBYA010000323.1 GCA_945872035.1 Rhizobium sp. Q54 | reverse complement strand
CTCTCGATAGCGCGGGCGAATACGCCGAAATTCGAGCCGCGGAACACGTCGGTCACGTCGGTAATCACCAGCGGGTTGCGCAGGTCCGGCTTGTCATTGCCGTATTTCAGCATGGACTCGCGATATGGAATCCGCGGAAACGGCGCGGGCGTGATGTTGCGGCTCGAAAACTCGCTGAACACGCCATGCATCACCGGCTCGATGGCGGCGAAAACGTCGTCCTGGGTGACGAACGACATCTCCATGTCGAGCTGGTAGAACTCGCCCGGCGAGCGGTCGGCGCGGGCGTCCTCATCGCGAAAGCACGGCGCGATCTGGAAATAGCGGTCGAAGCCCGCGACCATCAGCAGCTGCTTGAACTGCTGCGGCGCCTGGGGCAGCGCGTAGAACTTGCCGGGATGGATACGGCTGGGCACCAGGAAGTCGCGCGCGCCTTCGGGCGACGACGCGGTCAGGATCGGCGTCTGGAACTCCATGAACCCCTGGTCGATCATCCGGCGGCGGATGCTGGAGATGACCTTCGAGCGCAGCACGATGTTCGCGTGCATGCGCTCGCGCCGCAGATCCAGGTAACGGTGCTTCAGGCGGATTTCCTCGGGATATTCCTGCTCGCCGAACACCGGCATGGGCAGTTCCTGGGCCGCCGACTGGACGGTCACCGCCTGGATGCGCACTTCGATCCGGCCCGTCGGCAGGTCGGCGTTGATGGTTTCGGGCGTGCGCGCGACGACCTTGCCGTCGATGGTGACGACGCTCTCGGCGCGTGCGCCCTCAATGGTGTCGAAGCCCGGCTCGCCCGCCTCGATCACGCACTGGGTCAGGCCGTAGTGGTCCCGAAGGTCGACGAACAGCAGATTGCCGTGGTCTCGCTTGCGGTGAACCCATCCGGAGATCCGGACAATCTGGCCGACATCTTCTTCGCGCAGGTCGTTGCAGGTGTGCGTGCGGTACGCGTGCATCAGGTTGGTTTCCTTCAGTGCGGGCGGGCGTAAAGCACACACTTGCCGGTGATTTGTCAAGCCAAGGACGGGACTGGTGACGAGCCTCGGGAATGGCTGTATAGGATCGTTCGATGAAAGTAATCGAGAAGACTGCCGATCTGGCCGAGATTTGCGCGTCGTTACGTGATTCGGAGTTCGTCACCGTCGACACCGAGTTCATGCGCAGCAACACCTATTGGCCCAAGCTGTGCCTGATCCAGGTCGCCGGAGACGATGGCGCGTGGGCGATCGATCCCTTGGCCGAAGGTCTGTCGCTGGAGCCGTTCATCGAGCTGATGGCCAACGACAAGATCCTGAAGGTGCTGCACGCGGCGCGCCAGGACATGGAAATCTTCCTGCACGATTTCGGCGCCCTCCCCCACCCGGTGTTCGACACCCAGGTTGCCGCGATGGTCGCCGGTTTCGGGGATTCGGTGGGCTACGAGACGCTGGTCAATCACTTCACCAAGGCTCGGGTCGACAAGTCGTCGCGCTTTGCCGACTGGGCGCGCCGGCCGCTGACCGCCAAGCAGGTGCAGTACGCGCTGGGCGATGTGATCCACCTGCGCGACATCTACAAGGGCATGGCCAAGATCCTGGCGAAGAATGGCCGCGAATCCTGGCTGAGCGAGGAGATGGACGTGCTGATCGACCCGGCGACCTATGTGGTCCAGCCTGGCGAAGCGTGGCTGCGGCTGAAGCCGAAGAGTTCCAACCGCCGGTTCATGGCCTGTGTCAGGGCCGTTGCCGAGTGGCGCGAGTACCGTGCCCAGAAGATCGACGTGCCGCGCAACCGCGTGATCCGCGACGATGTGGTGCTGGAAATCGCCGCCCATCCGCCGACCACCATGGAAGAGCTGAAGAGCGTGCGCGGTCTGGCGGAGAACCTGGCGCGAGGACCCATCGGCGAAAGCCTGCTGAAGGCTCTGGACGACGCCCGCGCGCTGCCCGAGGACATGCTGCCGCAGGCCGAGCAGCGCCGGCAACTGCCGCGCGGCATCGGTCCCATCGTCGACCTGATGCGGGTGCTGCTGAAGCTGCGCTGCGAGGAAGAGAACGTCGCCCAGAAGCTGGTTGCCAACATGTCCGACCTGGAGGAACTGGCCGCCGACGACAACGCCGATGTCCCGGCCCGCCACGGCTGGCGCTTCGACGTGTTCGGCAAGGACGCTATCGCCCTCAAGCACGGCAAGCTCGCGCTGTCGATAAGGCGCGGCAACGTGGTTCTCACGGAACTTTAGGGCTTTCTGTCAAAGCCCGCTTGATATTTGCTTTCCTGTGTTGATCCGGGACGACACCGCAGTCAACAGAGACATCAGTCGTGCAGGCTGATGACCGGCTGCTTTCCCAGCGTGGATGCCAACAGTTCCAGCCGACGCTGCACTGATTCACCGGCCATGTATTCGCCATCGGGCTGCACCACCAGCGTGACCGTTTGATCGGTTACGTTCAGGTGCGCCAATCCGAGCAATTCCTGAGTGCCGCCCGAGATGCGCTGGGCGAGCCTCAGCGCCAGCCCAACAGCGCGGGCGCGCAGTATCTCCTCGGGTTTGAGTAGCGACCTCGCCCGGTCGGCCGCAGGATTGTCGGGCGAGCCGCCGTTGAGTACATAAAGCGCCATGCCAATGAAACACCGGCCCGGATGGTCGGTGCCCAGCACCTGGGCCAGCATGATCTGGTCCATGGCAAGCTCTGCCCGGTAGCTTGGATGGCCGGACCAGGCAATGTCGGACAGCAGGCACACCGCATAGCGCAGCCGTTTCTCGCGGGTGTTCTCGCGCCGGAACAGCGGGTCGATCCAGCGCATCAGGTCGTCGCCATGCTCGGGGAAGCGGCTGCGGCGCTGTGCCATCTCACGGCAGAACGCAAGCAGCGGATCGGCTCGCTTCAGCTCCTCGGGCGCGTGATGGAACAGGATGCCCTCGCGCAGACCCAGGCCCGAGATGATCACCCGCTTCGGCGAAACCAGTTTCAGCACCTTCTGCAGGATCAGCGACGCGACTGGCAGCATGGCCATGCGCTTCTTGGAGATGCCCGCGGCGAGAATTTCCGCCTCGCTGACGTGACTGTTGATGTCACGCAGGAAGCGGCGGAGTTCTTCGCGCTCGATCTCGTAATTGTGCAGGATGCGAAGCGGATAGTCGCGGTAAGCCATGTGCAGACGGGCGATGGCGCGCCAGGTG
>CAMBYA010000322.1 GCA_945872035.1 Rhizobium sp. Q54 | reverse complement strand
CTTGAGATGTACGCCGACGACGCCTGGCGTAAGATGAAGATCTAACAGCCGGAGTCTCTTCCAATGTTCAAGCTGCTTGCGACCGCCATGATCGCGTCGACCATCCTTGCCGCGCCCGCCATCGCCGCCGATGCCCCGGCCTGCAAATCCAGCCCCAAGGTCGTCGGTAAGTGCATGACCTTCTATGGCCCGCTCGCGGTCTACAGCGGCAGCCCGTCGCTGCGCATCTGGCCGGTCGGCACCAAGCAGCTCTACGGCCTGCGCGGCACCGGCGCCGATCCCGAGAACGTGGCGCTGCCGGAAAAGCTGCGCGAGCTTCTGGCCGCCAAGCCGAGTGAAGTAAACGGCAAGTGGGAAGTCTGCCCGCTGGAGGCCGAGCGTCCCAACCAGCTGCGCATCGTCTGCCTGGAAAGCGCCAGCGAATTGCGGGCGGTGCCGCGCGCGCCGCAATAGGCGTTCAGGCCGCGACCGGACCAGGAGCACGCGCCTCGTCGCGTCCGGCGTGGCGCAGCAGCCATAACCCGTAGAGCAGGTTCGGCAGCACGCCCAGCACCGGCACCAGCACGATCAGCCCCATTTCCAGCGTGGCCGGCTGGCCGCCCGACTGCTGGACGGCGGCAAGCACGGCGAGCAACGCGCCGGTGTTCCACAGGGCGTGCAGCACCATGCACGGGAAGAGCGATCCGGTGCGCACGCGGATCGCCATGAACAGCATCCCGGTGCAGAACGCCGCCAGCGACTGCACCGCGGCGATGCCGAACTGGCCGGTGACGAAGCCGTTCAGCACATGCATGACGGCGAAGATCAGAGACGTCAGCCAGATCGCCGGCCAGACGCGGAACCGCGCACGGAAGCCCTGGAACAGGATGCCGCGGCAGGCCAGTTCCTCGGAGATGCCGACCAGGATCGCATTGAGGACAACGATGCCGACGATCTTCGGCGACGGCAGTCCCAGATACACGGCCAGGCCGAAGAACAGCGCGAGATAGATCGCGACCGGCAGGGTCAGCAGCAGCGAGCGCCCGGACACCGGCGCCACCAGGCCGACGTCGCGGCGCGGGAACAGGAACGACGCGGCCGTGATGAACACGCAGGCGGCCAGGATCTGCGGCACCACGCCGCGCGACATCAGCTGGTCGAGCGATGCCAGTTCGCCGTCGGAGAAAAATGCGCCGGAAAATGCCGTAACCAGCATCCAGGCCACGAACACTGCGAGTGCTGTCGGGAGGCGCGCCCGCTCGGTTACAATCCGTTCAATCATTGACCTGCGGCATTACGCCTTTGTCGATGGCCTTAGCGACCATGTACGAGATGGCAGCTGCGGCTGACCCGATGACGAATTTTGCATCTTCGAGCCCGACTGCATCGGAAACGTGAACTTTCGAATGCCTGATGCCCGCTTCATCACCCGCATATCCGTATAGCGCCTCAATTGCTTTGACAATTGCAGGGTGCATTCCCAGAGGCCCACGGAGTTTCTTGAGTGAGTCCGACAGCACGTCCTTTGACCTTGTGAGAACTCGCACAATGCTCTCAAGTGCATGAACACTCTCACGAGAGCTCCCGCCATAATCGCCGCTGCTTAGAAGCTCCGCTGCTTTGATCAAGTGCATATTTGAAGCCTGCAGCCCTTCAGCCCTCGTCACCTTTAAGGCCGCATTTAGGACTTCAATTTCCTCATTTGATGTTATTGGAAAGAAGGTAGGAGGCTCCAGAAGCAATCTATATGCAGCCTGTTCATCAGTAAAACAACGAGATACTATATCTAAAAAGTCTTTCGGACATCTCGGATGCCTACAAATAAACTGCAGCACGTCCGCTATATTATTAAAATCAGCAAAGAATAATATTTTCTTATAGACCTCTTTAGTTTTTAATGGATCAGGGAACTCGTCAAACGGTTTGTTGCGGTTCTGGAAATGTTCTTGACGAAGAATATTTGGGATTTCGCTCGAAGCCCACTTGTAGTCATAAGTGCCCTGCTGGATAAACAAATATATGGCAGCGTACAATTTGGAGCGAAGTCGCTCTGATAGCGTACCCAGCCCAAAGGCATCCGGGAGGCGATCTATTCCTTGTGCCTCAGAAAAAGTAAGTGGCCTACCGTCAGCCCGTTCCTCGCCCATCTAATTAGCTGAACCGGCCGCTCGACGCGAAGCCGCGGGGCACCATGCGTCCGGCCTGGGCGCGGGTGCCGGTCCAGTCGAGCAGGTTGGTCTCGGTGCGGGTGCGGTCGCCCGAGGCCCAGGTGAGACCGTCGGCGTGATTGAATATCTTGGCGTCGGCCAGGCCGCCGTCCTTGTATTTCTGCAGGGTCAGGCCGCGGCCTCGCGCCATCTCGGGCAGCTGGTCGCGCGGGAACAGCAGCAGCTTGCGGTTGTCGCCGACGACCGCGACCGTGTCGCCCACCGCCGGCACGCAGATCTTCGCCTTCACCTTGCCGTCGACGTTCAGCACCTGCTTGCCGTTCTTGGTCTGGGCGAGCGCGCTGTCGGCATCGACGATGAAGCCGCGCCCGTCGGAACTGGCGACCAGCAGTTTGGCGCCCGCCGTATAGGTCATCGCCACGATCACGTCGTCGGTGGCCGGCAGGTCGATCATCAGCCTGACCGGCTCGCCCATGCCGCGCCCGCCCGGCAGCTTGTCGCAGCCCAGCGTGTAGAAGCGTCCGTTCGAGGCGAACAGCAGCAGCTTGTCGGTGGTCTGGGCATGAACCTGGAACGCCGGGCCGTCGCCGTCCTTGAACTTGATCTCGGCGGACTTGTCGACGTGGCCCTTCATGGCGCGGATCCAGCCCATCCTGGACAGGATCACCGTCACCGGCTCCTTCTCGATCAGCGCCTCGGGCGTCGCCATGTCGACGGCGCCGGCTTCGCCGAACATGGTGCGGCGCGCGCCCAGCACGGTGTCCTTGCCGAAGCGCTTGCGCAGCGCATCCAGTTCCAGCCGGATCGCAAGGCGCTGCTTGGACGGGCTGTCGATCAGCGCGGTCAGTTCGGCCTGCTCGGCTTCCAGCCCGGAATATTCCTTGAGGATGCCCTCTTCCTCCAGCCGGCGCAGGGCCCGCAGCCGCATGTTGAGGATCGCCTCGGCCTGCACCTCGGTCAGCTCGAAATGCGCCATGATCACCGGCCTGGGCTCGTCCTCGCGGCGGATGATGGCGATCAGCTCGTCGAGGTTGAGGA
>CAMBYA010000321.1 GCA_945872035.1 Rhizobium sp. Q54 | reverse complement strand
CTCGAACACGCTGCCGCCGCCGAAGAAGATCAGCCCGGCCTCGCCTGGCGGCAATTCGACCTCGCCGGTCTCGTCCATGATGTGCAGTTCGCCGCGCGCCGGCCGTCCGACCGATCCCGGATGGGCCAGCCAGTCCTCCGGGCCGATGGCACACAGGCCGTTGCTTTCGGTGCCGCTGTAGTATTCGTGGATCACCGGCCCCCACCACTCGAGCATCCACCGCTTGATGTCGACCGGGCAGGGCGCGGCGGCGTGGATGGCCTTCTGCATCGACGACAGGTCGTATCCGGCGCGCGTTTCGTCCGGCAGCTTCAGCAAGCGGATGAACATGGTCGGCACCCATTGCGCGTGGGTGACCCGGTGGCGCTCGATGGCCGCCAGCGCCGCCTCGGCGTCGAACTTGTCCATGATGATGGAGGTGCCGCCCAGCGCCTGGACCGCCATGTTGAACTTCAGCGGCGCCGCGTGATAGAGCGGCGCTGTCGACAAATAGACGGTCTCCGAGGAGAACCCGTAGAGCCGGGTCAGCGCCGCCGCCAGCGGCGTCTCAGCATCCACCGGCCCGTCCGGCAGCCTGGGCCGCACGCCCTTCGGCCGTCCTGTTGTCCCGGACGAATAGAGCATCGGCGCGCCCTGGGCCGTGTCCAGCGGCTTTGCCGGAAAGCGCTCGATCACCGCGTCGTAGGAAAGGTGCCGCTCGAGCGCGCCATCGAGCACCAGCCGTTGGCGGACGCCCGGTGTCAGCGGCCGCAGCGCCTCGGCCTTGTCAGACTGACGCACCGTGGTCACCAGCGCCGAGGAGCCGCTGTCCTTCACCACATAGGCGGCCTCCTCCGCCGTCAGCAGGGTGCTGATCGGCGTGAAGTGGAGCCCGGCGCTCTGCGCGCCCCACGCCACCTCGAAGAAGCGCGGGTGATTTTCGATCAGCATGGCGACGCCGTCGCCGCGCTTCAGCCCCAGCCAGCGGAATAGCTGCGCACACCGGGCCGCGCCATCCGCCAGCGCGGCATAGCTGAGCGTCTGGCCGGTCGCGGCCATGACGATGGCCGGCTTGTCAGGATGCGCCGCCGCGTGATGGCGCGGATGGAACACCTCAGATCGGGTCCCAATTGAACACGTCCGGCGAACGCTCCAGCTTGTAGAGGCTGGGCCGCAGCGCGGGCAGCGCGGTCTTCAGGCAGGATTCCACCGTCCAGCCCTCGTTGGTGTGGACGCTGCGGATCGGCCGTGGCTGGCTGAACAGCACGATCTCGTTCTTGCGCACGCCGAAGATCTGGGCGGTCACGTCCTTTGCCCCGTCGGTCATCAGCGACACCACGAAGGGCGCGATCTTCTCCGGCCCCATCTGCTTGACGATGCGCAGCCGCTCCTCGTTGGCGTCGGTCTGCGGGATCGTCGCCACCATGCGCGTATAGGCGAACGGCGCGATGCAGTTGGAGCGCACGCCAAAGCGCTCCATGTCGATGGCGATGCACTTAGACAGGCCGGCGACGCCCAGCTTGGCCGCGCCGTAGTTCACCTGCGCGATGTTGCCGATCAGCCCGCTGGTCGAGGTCATGTGCACGAAGCAGCCGCTGCCCTGGTCCTTGAAGTGCGGCGCCGCGGCGCGCGACACGTTGAACGTGCCGGTCAGGTTGACCTGCTCGACCAGCTGCCAGTCCTTCAGCTCCATCTTGTGGAAGATGGTGTCGCGCAGGATGCCGGCGTTGTTCACCACCACGTCTATCCGGCCCCAGGCGTCCAGCGCCTGCTGCACCAGGGCATTGGCGTCATCCCAGCTGGCGACGCTGCCGAAATTGGCGAGCGCCGTGCCGCCCGCGGCGTTGATCTCGTCGGCGACCACCTGTGCCGCCCGCGCGTCGGCGCCTTCGCCCGCCGCGCTGCCGCCCAGGTCGTTGACCACCACTTTCGCGCCGTGGCTGGCGGCCAGCTTGGCGATGTTCGATCCGATGGCGCCCCCCGCGCCGGTAACGACGACCACGCGTCCATCAAGCAGCTTTGCCATGTGTTTCCTCCCCAGGCTGGCGCCAGTACCGCAGGCAGATAATACGCATATGTACTAAACTGTCCACGCCGGCCGCCGCCTGGCATCCTGCAGCGACGCCACGAGGATATTCCTTTCCTGTGAAGGGCCTGTCGCCCATGCTACGGCAAATTCCCGCCCGATCCGCAGAAGGGACATCGTTGGAGAATCCGCCGCAAGGTGGCGGCACGCTGGTCGTGCAGGAGAAGCCGCCGATCAACCGGCTGAGTGGCAATGATCTGAGGCTGTGGCATCTGCTGGATGGCGGCCAGGCCGATGTTCTCTGCTTCCGATGGCGCACACACGATGATCTGGGGCGCGAGATCGTCGATCCGCTGCCGTGGCAATCCTTCAACCAGGTGTCCGTCGAACAACGCGATTGGGCGCAAACCGTCAATCGGGTCGTCGCCGAGCACGGTTACCGGCACCTCATCATCAATGTCTATTCAGATCTCAGGCGCGTCGAATGGATGCGCGACATCGCTTGCCGCTTCAATGCGAACTTTCCCGATTCGATATCGCTGCTGCACCGCCGCAAGTTCCAGGCCGCGTCGCTGGGCAATCCGGTCGAGGTGGCGGCAGCCTTCCTTCGGTATCGTCTGTGGGTGCGCGCCGAAGCCAGGATCGCCCGCATGGCGGCGAGCTGCATCGTCACCGGGGCCGCGGATCGGGAGGCTTTTGCAGGTGGAAGAGCATCGTGCATCGCTGTCGGCAACGGCACCACCTGGACGGCATCGCCGCCGGTCTACCAGGTCCGCGCGCCGGCAAACGTTCTGGCGATCCATGGCAACATGAACTGGCCGCCCAATGTCAGCGGTATCGAGTTCATGGGACGCGAGGTTCTGCCACTGGTCCGTCGTGAGATTCCCGACATCGAACTTCGCGTCGCCGGCGGACCGCTCGATGCGCGCGTCCGCGCGCTGGTGGGCATGCCTGGCATCCGGATGTTCGATTACGTCGAGGACCTGCGTGGTTTCCTCGCCGGCTGCGACCTGTACGTGGCGCCCATGGTCGAGGGCTCGGGCGTCAAGAACAAGCTGCTCGAGGCCATGGCAGCGGGCATGCCCGTGGTCACCAATCCCATGGGCGCCGAAGGTCTCGACGAAGAGGGACGGCGTCTGGTGGCCATTGGCGATGACGCGCCGGCTCTGGCCGCCCACATCGTCGCG
>CAMBYA010000320.1 GCA_945872035.1 Rhizobium sp. Q54 | reverse complement strand
GCGGAGCTGTGAGACTGGAGCTTTTCCTCGCCCCTCCGGGGCCGCTGTGGTCATTCCATGCCTTACATGTTGGGGTAGTTTGGACCGCCGCCACCCTCGGGCGTCACCCACACTATATTTTGCGTCGGATCCTTGATATCGCAAGTTTTGCAATGCACACAATTCTGCGCATTGATCTGCAGCCTCGGATTTCCGCCGTTTTCGTCGCGAACGATTTCGTAGACGCCGGCCGGGCAATAGCGCTGTTCGGGCGCGTCATACTTGGCCAGGTTGATCTCGATCGGCACCGACGCATCCTTCAGCGTCAGGTGGATTGGTTGGTCTTCCTCGTGGTTGGTGTTGGAAACGAACACCGAGGAGAGCTTGTCGAAGGTCACCACGCCATCGGGCTTGGGATAGACGATGGGCTGGAACTCGGTCTTGGGTCGCAGCGCTTCGTGGTCGGCCTTCTTGTGCTTCAGCGTGAACGGCAGGTGGCCGCCCAGCCAGCCCTGGATGCCGGTCATCAGCACGCCCGGGATCAGACCGTAGGCGAATGCCGGCTTTGAGTTCCGCACCTTCTTCAGGTCTTCGTAGACCCACGAGTGCTGATAGGCCTTGGCATAGGCGGTCAGCTCGTCATGGCCCTCGGAACCCTCCTTCAGCGCCTGGAATGCGGCCTCGGCGGCCAGCATGCCGGTCTTCATGGCATTGTTGGAGCCCTTGATCTTGGGCACGTTCATGAAGCCCGCGGCGCAGCCGATGGTGACGCCGCCCGGGAAGGTCAGCTTGGGTACCGACTGGAAGCCGCCCGCTGTCATGGCGCGGGCGCCATAGGCGATCCGCTTGCCGCCCTCGAAGAAGTGCCGCACCGCCGGATGGTTCTTGAACCGCTGGAACTCGTCGAACGGCGACAGGTAGGGGTTGGCGTAGTCGAGGCCGACCACGAAACCCACGGAGACCAGGTTCTCGCCGAAATGATAGAGGAACGAACCACCATAGGTGCTGGCGTCCATTGGCCAGCCGAAGCTGTGCTGGACATAGCCGGGCTTGTGCTTGGCCGGGTCGATCTCCCAGAGCTCCTTGATGCCGATGCCGAACTTCTGCGGACCGGTGTTGTCGCGCAGGCCGAACCTGTCGGTGAGCTGGCGGGTCAGCGAACCGCGCGCGCCTTCGGCGAAGAAGGTGTACTTGGCATGCAGTTCGATGCCGGGCGTGTAGTTGGGTCCGTGCGTGCCGTCGCGGTGAACGCCCATGTCGCCGGTGGCGACGCCCTTCACGCTGCCGTCCTCGTGAAACAGCACCTCGGCGGCGGCGAAGCCGGGATAGATCTCCACGCCGGCCTCTTCCGCCTGGGTCGCCAGCCAGCGGGTCACGTTCGCCAGGCTGACGATGTAGTTGCCCTTGTTGTGCAGCACGGGCGGCAGCATGAAGTTCGGGAAGCTTATCGAGCCCTTTTCCGTGAGGTACATGAACTTGTCCTCGACGCAGGGCGTGTCGAGCGGCGCGCCCTTTTCCTTCCAGTCGGGGATCAGCTCGGTGAGCGCGCGCGGCTCGAACACCGCGCCGGACAGGATGTGGGCGCCAACCTCCGAGCCCTTTTCGATGACGCAGACGCTGAATTCGACGTCATTCTGCTGGCAGAGCTGCTTCAGCCGGATCGCGGCGGCCAGTCCAGCTGGACCTGCGCCGACGATGACGACGTCGAACTCCATCGATTCACGTTCCATAGTGCGCGCCCCTTGTTTTCCGCTCCTGAGGTGCCCGCCTTATATGCGCCGCCGGGCACGAGGGTCAACGATAGGTCGAATCCAAGACCCGCCTCAACGATTTCGCCACCTCCCGCGTGTTCCGGCAGGAAATCCAGCGGAAACCGTCCGTGCCTCAGTGCTTGTGCGGCTGGAAGCCGGCCAGCTTTTCCGCAGGCGCCTCGGTCTGGTGCTTCGCCTTCCATTCCTCATAGGGCATACCGTAGACCCGTTCGCGCGCGGCGTCCTTGCTGACGTCGACGCCCATCTCCTTCGCCGCCTCCTGGTACCAGTTCGACAGGCAGTTGCGGCAGAAGCCGGCCAGGGTCATCAGGTCGATGTTCTGAACCTCGGGACGGCTCCGGAGATGCTCGACCAGCCGGCGGAACGCGGCGGCCTCGAGTTCGGTCTGGGTCTGCTTGTCCATTGTGCTGCTCCTCGATCCGGATTTGCCCTACTATATGGGACGCGCGGCACGGCCGCCAACCAACCCCTGCACCGGAGCCGCCATGTCCGACGACCACGACCTCGCCCTCGCCATGCTGCGCTGGCAGGTGGAGATGGGCGCGGACGAGGCGATCGGCGACGCGCCGGTAAACCGCCTGGCGGCGCCGCCGCCTCCGCCGCCGAAGGCCGCCGAGCAGCGCGCGGCCGCCGCGCCCCAGGTCCGGGCGCCGCAGGCGCTGGCGCTCGAGCCGGTCCAGGAATCCGTGTCGACCGCGCGGCGCATCGCCCAGGGCTGCAATAGTCTCGAAGAGCTGCGCGAGACGCTGGCACGTTTCGACCTTTGTCCGCTGCGGGCGACCGCCACCAACCTGGTCTTCGCCGACGGCAACCCGGACAGCGGCCTGATGTTCATCGGCGAGGCGCCGGGCGCCGACGAGGACCGACAGGGCCTGCCGTTCGTCGGCGTCAGCGGCCAGCTGCTGGACCGCATGCTGGCCGCCATCGGCCGCGACCGGACCACCGCCTACATCACCAACACCATCTTCTGGCGCCCGCCGGGGAACCGGACGCCGACGTCGCTGGAATCCGAGTTGTGCGTGCCGTTCCTCGAGCGCCACATCGAACTGGTAAGACCGAAACTGCTGGTGCTGCTGGGCAAGCAGGCGGCCACGGTGGTGCTGGAAAGCACCGAAGGCATCACCCGCCTGCGCGGCAAATGGAAGACCTATACCAGGAACGGCCTCGACCTGCCGGTGATGCCCACCTACCATCCGGCCTACCTGCTGCGCAACGCACCCGCGAAGCGCGAGGCGTGGCGGGATTTCCTCGAGGTGAAATATCGTCTAGAATCAACCAGTAGCGTATGACGGAACCAATAGGTCAACAGGGCGTATGAATCTACAGTTCAAGGGCATCACGATGGCGGCGGGTCTGCTCCTGCTGATGGGCGGCGCGGCGATCGCCCAGAACGCGGCGGCGCCCGGGCAGCAGACGGCGGCGGCAACACCGCAGGCAGCGGTGCCCCA
>CAMBYA010000319.1 GCA_945872035.1 Rhizobium sp. Q54 | reverse complement strand
AGATGGGCCGGCGCATTACCGACGCGAGGCTGGTGCTGGTGCAGGATCGCGGCCACGTCCCGTTGCTCGACGAGCCTGAGGTTACGCCGGCCATCGACAAGCTGCTCAGGGAAGCGGACGCCAGGATCTAGGATTCGAGCGCCTGTCCCCCGCCTCTACGGCACTGTTGCGAGAAGACCCCGCCTCGATCCCTCCATATTGTCACCCCGGACTTGTTCCGGGGTCTGTCTCAGGCCGGGAACGGGGATGGAGAAATGTCATCGCGGCCTGTGGCACACTCGGCAACACGCGTACCCGCGCAGGCACAGACCCCGGAACAAGTCCGGGGTGACAAAATCAAAAGAAGCCGATTGAACCTAAGACCTACCTGTAAGGCCGCTGACCGCCCAGACGGGCGTCGCGGGCCGGCGGGCTTTCCATCTGGATGATGTCGACCTCGCGTGCGTGCAGGTGCGCGCCGATATATTGCTGGAAGGTGAGCGGTATGGGCTGACGGCCGCCAAGCTGGGCATAGACCTCGTCGCACATGGTCTGCACCGGGCGCCCGTTCTCGTCGATGGTGCAGGGGAAGTTCACCTGCGGCTCGCGGGCGGTGATGGTCTGGCAGCGCTGGATCTGGGTCGAGAATTTGGGATCGTAGGGCGTCAGCTTCTGCTTGATCACCGTCGCGAAGGTCATCTGGCTCATGGCCAGCGCCTGGTCCATGCACATCTTCATCTTCGGCGGCAGCATCACCCAGGCTTCCTGGGCGGCACGTTCCTTCTTGCCCTTGGCCTCGACCATGGACGGATCGTTGATGTACTGCGCGACGGCGCTCGACGCGGCAAGCGAAAGCACGATGCCGGTCATGAATGCGATGCTGCGACTGCGGACATTGCTCATGCTTCTACCCCCCTCGATCGTCGTTACGCCGCCACGATAGCAGATGCGCGGCATCAATCCATCCTGAGCCCGCCGTCCACGTTCAGCGTCTGGCCGGTGACGTAGGACGCATCAGGGCTGCACAGGAACGCCACCGCCGACGCCTGTT
Organism: Rhizobium sp. Q54; assembly: GCA_945872035.1. GTDB lineage: Bacteria > Pseudomonadota > Alphaproteobacteria > SMXS01 > SMXS01 > RI-34. The sequence continues at coordinate 2,174 of CAMBYA010000319.1, read as the reverse complement.
CGGACGGCTGGCCCTGGCGGCCCATGGGGATAGCGACCCGCACGCCCTTCTTCACGTCGGTGAAGTCACGCTGGTAGAGCTCGGCCGAGCGCTTGAAGGTGCTGTCCATCATGTCGGTGTCGGTGGAGCCGGGGCAGACGCAGTTGACGCGGATGCCCTGCTTGGCCAGCTCGACAGCCATCTGCTGGGTCAGGCCGATCACCGCGAACTTGGACGCGCAATAGGCGCCGTATAGCGGCAGGCCGACGCGGCCGGCCATGGACGAGATGTTGACGATGGCGCCGCCATTGCCGGACTTCAGCATGGCTTTCGCGCCCAGCTTCGACACCAGATAGACGCCGTTCAAATTGACGTCGACGGTCGAGTACCACAGCTCGTCCGACATCTCGATGATCGGCGCCGCGCCCGCGTCGCTGGGCACGCCGGCGTTGTTGACCACGGCATAGACCGGGCCGAGCTGCCTTTCGGTCTCGGCGATCAGGTTCTCGACCTGGTCGCGCTTGGTGACGTCGCACAGGATGGCTGCCGCCTTGCGGCCCATGGCGCGGATTTCCTCGGCGACGCTCTCGGCGCCCTTCCAGCCTTCCACCTTCTCGTGCTCCGGATAGGTCGACGGGTCGCGCGGGAACGCGGAGACGGCCACGTCGAAGCCGTCCTTGGCCAGCCTCAGCGCGATGGCGCGTCCGAGGCCGCGCTTGCGGCCCGCGCCGGTGACGATGGCAACCTTGCCGTTGGATTCGCTCATGTTCGTGCTCCTATGCGCGCGAGGCCAGCAGGGCCTTGAAGGTGGTGTCCATGTCGTCGAGGATCGGGCCGATCAGCTGATGCTTGCTCATGTTCATCCAGTAGGCGTCGAGCTTCGGATGGTTGCGCAGCGGATCGTGGTCGCCGAAGAACACCATGACGTAGTGGACGAAGAACAGCACCGGCGCGACGGCGCAATCGGCGCTGCTGAGACTGCCGCCTACCGCGAAGTCCTCGCCCTCGAGGAACCCGTCGAGCAATGCGACGCCGCTGCGCACCGCCGCCACGCCGGCGTCGGCGAAGGCCTGGTCGCGGGTCGCCGGGTTGAGCTGGGGGAACAGCGGCATCATCGGCCCCATCACGTAGAAATCGCAGACCCGGTTGATCAGCCGCGCCTTGGCCCGCGCCGCAGGATCGGCCGGGCGCAGCGAGGGCGACGGGAACTTGTCTTCCAGATATTCGCAGATAACCTCGGATTCCGGCAGCACCAGGTCGCCGTCGACCAGCGCCGGCACCTTGCCGATCGGGTTGATCTTCAGGTAGTCCTCGGACTTGGTCCCGCCGCCCGGCGGCAGCTCCTGCTCGTAGGCGACGCCCTTGTAGGCCAGCAGCGCGCGAACCCGCGCCGTGAAGGGCGAATAGGATGGCCCGTAGAGCTTCATGAAGTCCCCCGTTCGAAGTCTGGGGGCAATTTGTAATGGGGTTTGGCGGAACGGGAAAGCACCCTCTCTCCCAACACCCGCCCGCCGCGCTCAGCGCGTCAGGCGGCGGCCTCCAAAGGGGCGAGGTTCTCCACGAACTGCCGTGTGCATGCCTCCCAGCTGAAGGTCTCGGCGAAGGCGAGGCAGGCTTTCGGATCGAGCCGCAGCGCGCCGGCGATGGCCGTGCCCAGGTCGTCGGACAGGCAGCCCACCGCGCCGCGCGCCGTATGGTCGTCACGGCAGGCATGCTCGCCCAGCACGTCGAGCGGACCCGGCACCGGATAGGCCGCCACCGGCACGCCGCAGGCCAGCGCCTCCAGGATAACGAGGCCGAAGGTGTCGGTACGGCTGGGGAATACGAACACGTCGCTCTGGGCGTAGTAGTCCGCCAGCTCCGAGCCCTGCTTGACGCCGGTGAACACCACGTCCGGATAGGCGGCGCGAAGCTCATCGAGTTGCGGTCCGTCACCGACGACGACCTTGGTGCCCGGCAGGTCCAGGCTGACGAACGCCTCCAGGTTCTTCTCGACCGCGACCCGGCCCACATAGGTGTAGACCGGCCGCAGCAAGTCGAGATCGGTCTTCTCGCGCGGGTGGAACACGGTCATGTCGACGCCGCGCGAGAACAGGGCGGTGCGGCCGAAGCCCCGCTCCTCCAGTTCGCGCCGCAGGGATTCGGTGGCGGCCATCACCCGGTCCGACGGCTTGTGGAACCGCCGCAGCATGGCG
>CAMBYA010000318.1 GCA_945872035.1 Rhizobium sp. Q54 | reverse complement strand
ATGGCGCTGGCCGATTACCTTCTGGCAGGCGACACGGACTGGCCCAAGGAGCGCATCGAGGAGGTGCTCGCCGCAGGCCACACACAGAACATCATCCTCAAGCGCACCATGCCCATCGTCATCATATACTGGACCGCCCAGCTCGACCGCGACGGCACCATGCACTTCTTCCCGGACCTCTATAACCGTGACCCGGCGTTGCTGAGGGCGCTGGGCGCGGAGAAAAATGCCACAGGGCGCTGATCGGAGAGTAACCACCCTCCAAGTGACCGTTTGCCATCGGCCGCTTGTCCGCTACGGTTGCGCCGACTGACCGTGGGAGGAAAAGATGGACCTGAATCTGAGGGGCAAGACGGCGCTGGTGACCGGCGCATCCAAGGGTATCGGCCTCGCCGCCGCCGAGGCGCTCGCCGAGGAAGGCTGCAACGTCCATCTTGCCGCCCGCAGCGAGGACGCGCTCAAGGCCAATGTCGAACGGCTGCGCGCCGCCTATCAGGTGCAGGTGACCGCCCATGTGGTCGACCTGCGCAACCGCGACGACCTGGACCGGCTCGCCGCCGACTGCGCTGACATCGATATCCTGGTGAACAACGCCGGCGACATCCCGCGCGGCTCGATCAGCGACGTCGACGAGTCGCGCTGGCGGCACGCCTGGGAGCTGAAGGTGTTCGGCTACATCAACCTGACCCGGCTGGTCTATGCCGCCATGAAAGCGCGCGGCCAGGGCGTGATCGTCAACGTCATCGGCGCGGCAGGCGAGCGCTTCGACTTCAACTACATCACCGGGTCCGCCGGCAATGCCTCGCTGATGGCGTTCACCCGCGCGTTGGGCGGCCGCAGCCTGCTCGAGGACAATATCCGCGCCGTCGGCATCAATCCGGGCCCGGTCGAGACCGACCGCATGGTCACGCTGCTGAAGAGTCAGGCCCTGGCCAAATGGGGTGACGAGAGCCGCTGGCGCGAACTCACCGCCGCAATGCCGCAGGGACGCGGCGCCAAGCCGCGCGAGATCGGCGACCTGGTGGCATTCCTTGCCTCGGACCGTTCGGGCTACACCAGCGGCGTCATCTACACCGTCGACGGCGGCATGAGTTCGCGCAACTGAGCATGCATGGAACCGCCGACACGCTGGCGCTGAAGGGCGAGTTCGGCCAGGCTGCGCTGGTGCAGGACCTGGAAGCCTCGTTCGGGTTCAGCCTGCCGTTCGACGAGACGCAGATGTGGTACTTCGTCGGCGACATCTACCGGTCGCTGATCCTGCGCCTGGGACCGGCGACGGATGGCGGCAAGGCGAACGCCGGCACGCTCGCGTACTACTACCTGCGCCGCGGCATCCGCGAACTGGGCAAAGGCGACGGGGTGACGCCCGATATGCCGCTCCGCGAACTGGAGTTGCTCCAGCCGCGCCGATTCCTCAGGAACCTCGCCGCGCAGACCGGCCTGAAGCTGCCCGAACACGACAGTTCGCGGCTGAACTGGGGCGCGATGATCCTGTGCCTCGCCGCCACGGTGGGCTTCATCTTCGGCATTCCGCCGCTCCCGATGAACTGGCCGGCCGCGCTGATGGCCCTCGCGCTGGCATTCTTCCTGCCGCTGTTCGATCCGGGGCGGTTTCCGGCCGGATGCCGCACGGTCCGCGACCTGGCCGAGAAGGCCGCCGGCCTCAACTACGCCAGGCTGCGCGGCGACGGCGCGGCGGGCGACGCGGACGCCATATGGAAGGCGCTCCTCGGCGTCCTGTCTTCCCATACCGACACGCCGGCCCGCGAGATCACACCGAACACGAGACTGGTGACGGATGACATGCAGCCGGGCCAGACGACCTACCATTAGCGTCGCGTCAGCAGCTACCGCGCCGTCATGCCGCCATCGACGACCAGTTCCGTCCCGGTCATGAACGAGCTTTCGCCGGACGCGAGGAACACCGCCGCGTCGGCGATGTCCTTCGGCCGGCCGAGGCGGCCGAGCGGATGTCCGCCGACCATGAAGCGCTGGACCTTGTCGGCGTCCATGGCGCGGGCCTCCATCTGGCCGCGCGCCACCTCGACCGCCATGTCGGTGTCGATGACGCCGGGATGGATGGAATTGACCCGGATGTTCAGCTTCAGGTCGGCGCATTCCATGGCGAGCGACTTGGAGAACAGCCGCACCGCGCCCTTTGTCATGCTGTAGACGGTCTGGAACGAGGCGCCGATCAGGCCCGCAACCGACGACAGATTGACGATCGAGCCGCCGCCGTCCCAGCGTGATGCGCGGGCGGCGAGAAACGGCAGCGACAGCTTGCTGCCCAGCATGAGCCCGACCACGTTGACCGCCAACATGCGGTTCATGTCGTCGATGCTGGTCTCGGCGAGCGGCTTGCCGAGGAACAGGCCCGCATTGTTCACAAGCACGTCCAGCCCGCCGAATTCGCCGTTCGCCGCCTCCAGCGCGGCGCGCCAGCCGTCCTCGGTGGTGACGTCGTGGGAGACGTAGAGCGCCTGACCGCCCTTCACGCGGATTTCGGTGGCGGTGGCGTCGCCCTCGATATCGAGGATGTCGGTCAGCACCACCCGCGCGCCTTCGGCGGCCATGGACGCGGCGATGGCCTTGCCGATGCCGCGGGCGGCGCCGGTGACCAGCGCGACCTTGCCGTCGAGGCGACCCGTCGCCACGCTCAGGACCGCTTCTTGCGCATTTCGATTCCCTTGCCGACGACGATGCGCGCCAGGTTGACGCCAGGGATCAGCAGGTCGGCCGCCTCGACGCCGGCATCGAGCAGGAACCGCGTGTCCATGATCTTGCCCAGATAGGTCTCGAAGGTGGAGCCGCCCGCCTGGACATGCCCGGTCAGGCCGTCGAACTCCACCACGGCTTCCTTGTTCTGGCGCCGGTAACGGAAGGCGTAGACCGGGCGATAGTAGAGATCCACCGCGTGAAAAACGACGCTCTCCTCGATCATCCGGTCGGCCTCGACCTTGTTCATCAGCGTGGTGAGCACCTGTCGAACCACCACCGACGACGACGCCTGCGGCGGCACGATCACCGTCCCCTGCCCCGCGATCTCCGCCATCCGCGCATCGTCGGTCAGTTCGGTATCGTAGGGCAGACGCGTCGCCAGATCGGGCGCCGACTGCCCGGTGATGGCGTCGAAGGTCATGTCGCGACGGAACTCCTCGCGGCAGGATTCGAGCACTTTCAGCGATACCTGCTGGTTCACCACCGCCTG
>CAMBYA010000317.1 GCA_945872035.1 Rhizobium sp. Q54 | reverse complement strand
ATGCTGCGCAGCGCCGCCGCCGCCAGCACGCCTTCCGGTGCGCCGCCCGAGCCCATGTAGATGTCGATGCCGGTGTTCGGATCGGTGGTGGCGATCACGCCGGCGATGTCGCCGTCACCGATCAGGTGGATGCGGGCGCCGGCCTCGCGGATCTCGCGGATCAGCTCCGCATGGCGCGGACGGTCGAGGACGCAGGCGGTCAGCTCGCCGACGGGCACGCCCTTGGCCTTGGCCAGCGCATCAAGGTTCTGCTTGGGCTTGCGGTCCAGGTCGACGATGCCTTCCTCGTAGCCGCGGCCGATGGCGATCTTGTCCATGTAGACGTCGGGAGCGCGCAGCATGGTGCCGGCCTCGCCGATGGCGATCACCGCCAGCGAATTCTGCATCGCCTTGGCTGCGATGGTCGTGCCTTCCAGCGGATCGAGCGCAATGTCGACCTTGGGCCCGCCGCGGCCGACTTCCTCGCCGATATAGAGCATGGGCGCTTCGTCGCGCTCGCCTTCGCCGATCACGACGATGCCCTCGATGTCGAGGTTGTTGAGCTGGGTACGCATGGCATCGACGGCGGCCTGGTCGGCGGCCTTTTCATCACCACGGCCCACCAGGCGGTGCGCGGCGATGGCGGCGGCTTCCGTGACCCGCACGATTTCCAGAACCAGCATCCGGTCCAGCGCCGACTTGATATCCATGTCTTTCTCCACGTGCCCGTCCCTCTTCATCACCGCTCTCTAATCTCAGAATGTTTCAATCCGGATCACCTCGGGCTTTTCCGCGATGAACGGCAGTTTGGCGATCCTGGCCAGCGCCCGCATCATCTTCGCCTCGGCGACTTCATGGGTGGTCATGACGAAACTGACCGGCTGTCCCGATCCGTTCGGCCGCTGCAGCAGCTCCTCCATGGACACCGATTCGTCGCGCAGGGCTGCCGCGATCTCGGCGATCACACCCGGCTGGTCGTCCACCGACAGCCGCACGTAATAGCGGCCTTCGTTGCCGTCCATCGTGAGGCTCCTGGTCTTGCTGCCCGGCATCGGAGGCGACAGCACGGCATGCGTATGACCCTGGGCGATGTCGATGAGGTCCGCTGCGACGGCGGACGCGGTAGGTCCGGCGCCGGCGCCCCGGCCCTGATAGACGGTCTGGCCGACGAAATCGCCTTCGGCGACCACGGCGTTGAACACGCCGTTGACCGCCGCGATGGCCTTGTCGGCAGCGACCAGGCACGGATGCACCCGCTGCAGCAGGCCCTTCTCGCCATGAGTCGCGATGCCGATGAGCTTGATCCGATAGCCGAGCTCGGCGGCGAACTCGATGTCGAGCGGCGTCACCTGGCGGATGCCCTCGACGAAAATCGACTCGAAATCGAGCGGCGTGCCGAACGCCACACTCGCCAGGATCGCCAGCTTATGGGCGGTGTCGATGCCGTCCACGTCGAAGCTGGGATCGGCCTCGGCGTAGCCCAGTTGCTGCGCCTCGGCGAGCACATCACCGAACGCCCGGCCGGTATACTCCATCTCGGTCAGGATGTAGTTGCAGGTGCCGTTGAGGATGCCGTAGATGCGCGACAGGCTGTTGCCCGCAAGGCCCTCGCTCAGCGCCTTGACGATCGGGATACCGCCCGCGACCGCCGCCTCGAAACGCAGCGCCACGCCCTGCTTCTCGGCCAGCGCGGCAAGCCGCGGACCGTGCCGGGCGATCAGCGCCTTGTTGCCGGTGACCACTGATTTGCCGGCCTTCAGCGCGGCTTCAACCAGCTCGGCGGCGATACCGTCGGCGCCGCCTATCAGTTCGACGACCACGTCGACATTCGCGTCGGACACCAGGTCCAGGGCGTTGTCGTGCCAGGCGATGCCCTCGAGCGCGATGCCGCGGTCACGCTCGCGGTTGCGCGCGGAAACGGCGGTGACCTTGATTTCACGGCCGCAGCGATGGGCGATGAGCGCGCCATTCCCATTCAGCAGCTGCAGGACGCCGCCGCCGACCGTGCCGAGGCCGGCCACGCCTACACGGAGCGGCCCGCTCATCCGTTCACCACCTTGAGTTCCTGCACGCCGCTGCTGAAGAACTTGCGGACGGCGCGGGCCGCCTGGCGGATACGCTGCTCATTCTCGACGATGGCGATGCGGACGTGGTTGTCGCCATACTCACCGAAGCCGATGCCCGGCGCGACGGCGACCGACGCTTCCTGGAGCAGCAACTTGGCGAATTCGTTGGAGCCAAGGTGGGCATATTGCTCCGGCACCGGCACCCAGGCGAACATGGTCGCTTCGGGACTGGGGATTTCCCAGCCGGCCTGGGCGAAGCTGGAGATCAGCACGTCGCGGCGGTGCTTGTAGATCTGGCGCGCTTCCTCGACGCAGTCCTGCGGACCGTTGAGGGCGGCGGTGGCGGCCACCTGGATCGGCGTGAACGCGCCATAGTCCAGATACGACTTGATGCGCGACAGCGCCGAGATCAGCTTGGCGTTGCCGGCGGCGAAGCCGATGCGCCAGCCGGGCATGGAATAGGTCTTGGACATGGAGGTGAACTCCACGGCCACGTCCCTGGCGCCGGGAACCTGCAGGATCGACGGCGGTGGCACGTCGTTGAAATAGATCTCGGCATAGGCCAGGTCCGACAGAACGTAGAGGTTGTTCTTGCGGCAGAAATTGACGACCTCGGTATAGAAGTCCAGGTCGACCACCTTGGCGGTCGGATTGGCCGGGAAGTTCACCACCACGGCCATCGGCGCCGGCACCGAATGCTTCACGGCGTGCGCCAGCCCGCGCATGAAATTCGCGGTGAAATCGCCATCGAGCGCCATCGGCAGGTGCCTGATCGCCGCATCGGCGATGATGAAGCCGAAGGCGTGGATCGGATAGGACGGATTCGGCACCAGGATCACGTCGCCCGGCGCGCTGATCGCCGACGCGAGGTTGGCCAGTCCTTCCTTGGACCCGAGGGTGACGATCACCTCGGTCTCCTGGTTCAGTTCGACGCCGAAGCGGCGCCCGTAATAGTTCGCGAACGCCTTGCGCAGTCCCGGAACGCCCCGCGACTGCGAATAGCGGTGCGTACGCGGGTTCTTCACCGTCTCGACCAGCTTGTCGACGATATGCTGCGGGGTCGGCAGGTCCGGATTGCCCATGCCGAAGTCGATGACATCCTCCCCGCGAGCTCGCGCTGCTGCCTTCATCGCGTTCACTTCGGCGAACACATAGGGAGGCAGGCGTTTGATGCGATGAAACTCGGCGGACATGGTTCCT
>CAMBYA010000316.1 GCA_945872035.1 Rhizobium sp. Q54 | reverse complement strand
TTGACCATGCCGAGGCGGTGCGCTTCCTCGGCGCTCCACCAGTCAGCGGTGAACAGCAGTTCCTTGGCCTTGCGGATGCCCAGCTCGTAGGGGTGGGCGAAGTATTCCACGCCGCAGACGCCCATGGCGACGACGGGATCGACGAAGCTCGCGTCGTCACTGGCAATGATGATGTCGCACACCCAGGCCAGCATCAGGCCGCCGGCGATGCACTTGCCCTGCACCATGGCGATGGTCGGCTTGGGAAAGTCCCGCCAGCGGCGGCACATCTCCACGAACACTTCCTTCTCGAAGGAATAGTGGTTGTGGATGTTCCACTCGGACAGCATGCCCCAGGTGCCGACCAGCTCGAAGTCGCGCCCGGGCACCTTGCCACCGAAGCCGGACAGGTCGTGGCCCGATGAAAAATGCGGATCGGCGCCGCCCAGGATCACCACCTTCACCGCCTCGTCGCGCGCCGCCAGGTTGAAGCATTCGTTGAGGTCGTAGGTCATCTGGACGTTCTGCGCGTTCCGGATGGCTGGGCGGTTCATCATGATCCGCGCCACGCCCGGCGCGACGATCTCGTAGGTGGTGGTCTCGAATTCCTGCATGGCCTCGTTCCTGCTCCCTGCGCCGCTTCGCATCGCGGCATATCCTTCACGCTACCGTCTCCCACAGGAGGAGACGGCATTCAAGCGCGCGTGAAGAATGCCCGCCATGCTTTGCGGCGTGGAAGCGCCGGGATCAGCGTCCCGGCGGCTTGCCGTCCAGGTAGTCGTGCAGCACCTCGTGGAAGCGGCGGACGCGGGTTTCCTGGGCGGCCAGGTACGGCTCCTGATAGCCGCGCGAGCGCCAGCCTGCCTGTTGGCCGGGCGCGAGGCCCCAGTCCTGGAACACCACCCGGTCGCTGAGGTCGGCGACGGCTTCCGGTCCGGTGTAGACGCGGCAGTCGAGTTCGGCTTCCTTCATCTCCAGCGTGGTGCTGGTGAGGCGGCCGCGGTAGTGGTTCTTCGCCGGATAGGCGAACTCCCACAGGTCGAAATAGCATTTCTCGGGGTCGTCCGGATGCGGTTCCCAGCGGAAGAAGCCCATGCCTTCGGCATTGGCGCCGAAGGCGATGTTGGGGAACACCACGCCGAACGGGCTTTCGGTCATCTCCTCGTCGGTCAGCCAGGCGAAATGGTCGTAGCCCCGTTCCGGGCCCAGCTTGCGCTTGGCCTCCTTGAGGTCGACCCATCCCTGGATGGCCTTGTCCTCGAAGGTGGCGTAGCGGGCCGGGTCGATGTCCCAGGCGCGGAGCTGGTCGTCGAACGGGTGCGGCACGCCATCGGGCAGGCGGTCGCGCAGCGATGGCCGGCCCATCTGGATGATGCGCGCATGGCCGTTGGGGAAGATCTCGTAGCGCGAGGTGAAGTGGTCCTGGTCGATGATCGGCGCCACCTGCGGATGGGCCGTGCGGGTGTGATACGACTCGTTGAAATTGTCCGACGAAAACTTCCAGTTGCACGGGAGTTCGACGCGCACCCTGAGGACGCGCACCAGCTTCTCCAGTGGGAAGTTCCTGTGGATGTCCGGGATGGGCTCCAGGTACTTCAGCAGCGGCGGGGCCTCGTTGTCCATGGTGTACCAGACGAAGCCGCCCCAGGTGTCGACGCGCACGTCGATCAGCCGGACCTTGCCGACGGGGTCGCCCTGCGGGAAATCGTCGCGGTCGCAGGCGTCGATCAGGCTCCCGTCGGTGCTGAACACCCAGCCGTGATAGGGGCAGGTCCAGCTGTCCTGCGAGCCGTCGCCACGCACCAGCTTCTGGGCGCGGTGGCCGCAGGCGTTGTAGAAGCCCTTCAGGCTGCCGTCGGCCTGGCGTGCGATGATCACCGACTCATGCATGAAGTCGTGGACGATATAGTCGCCCGGGTCCGGCAGCTGGTTCTCGCGGCCGGCGATGTGCCAGACCTTGGTCCAGAGATGGTCCCATTCGCGCTGCATCCACTCGCGCGAGTAGTATCGGTCCTGCGAAATCCGGTCGCCGCGCGCGTTGCGCGGATCCTTGCCGTCGATCGCGAGGGGGTGGGTGATGATTTCCGTCATGTCAGTCTCCCGTTTCGTGCAGAGCCAAGCCGCGTCCCATTCCCCAATGGACGAGGCCTAAACGAATAATGGTACGGTCAGCAGCCGTTCCTTGAACAGCCAGCGGCCGTCGCGTTTGACGTAGGTGTCGTCGTAGATATAGACGCCCTGGACGATCTGGCCGTCCTTCCGGCGCGCGATCTGATGATTGTAGACGCGTCCCGTCGCGCTGTTCCCATCGACCTGGATGCCGGCCATCTGGCAGAAGAAGCCCGTCGCCTCGAACGGCTCCATGGATTCGAGCCACGACGCGACGATCTTGTCGCGTCCTTCGGTGCGAACATTGGCATGGAACCATGCGCCGTCTTCTGCCCAGGTCGAGCCCCAGACATCGGCGTCGAACCGGTTGATGCCGTCGCAATAGCGCTCGGCAAGCTCGCGGATGGCGAGGCGGTCCTCGACGGGTCCCTCGGAAAGCATGGCCGTTGTCTCCCCAGTCAAGGCCGCATTCTTGATCGATCGATCTAGGTTAGCGTTCAATTGGCCCTGGTGCAATTGGAGGATCGGCGCGGCTAGTTCAAACGTGCGTCACATTGACAATCCAGCCCCCAAACCCGATGATCCTCGCTTCGCGGGGAAAGCTGAACGGATTTTCGGGAGACGCAGGATATGAACAAGGCCACTCTGATCGAGATGACCCAGGACGCTCTGGAGCACGGCAAGGCCGGCACCATGCGGCTGGCGCCTTCGGTGTTGAAGGTGAAGGCGGACATCTATACGGACGAGGAGCGGTTCGAGCGCGAGAAGAAGCTGATCTTCCGCCGCATGCCGCTGATGCTGGCGCCGACGGCGGAACTGCCCAATCCCGGCGACTACAAGGCGATGGAGGCTATCGGCGTGCCGGTGCTGCTGACCCGCGGCAAGGACGGCAAGGTCCGCGCGTTCCTCAACTCGTGCACCCACCGCGGCACCGCCGTGGCGCTGGGCTCGGGCAACACGTCGCGCTTCATCTGCGGCTATCACGGCTGGACGTTCAACCGCGAGGGCGAGCTGATCGGCGTCGCCTCGCGGGAGGATTTCGGCGAGGTGAACACCGACGAGCTGGGCCTGAAGCCGTTCCCGGTGCTGGAGAAGGCGGGCCTGATCTGGGCGATCCTGGACCCCAACTCGGACCTGGACATCAACGCCTTCCTGTCGGGC
>CAMBYA010000315.1 GCA_945872035.1 Rhizobium sp. Q54 | reverse complement strand
TGCCGTTCGAGGCGACGCCGCGGATCTCGCTGGGCTTCAGGGTCAGGCCGGTGCCGGGAACGGTGAGGCCCGAGCGGGCGAACACCGCCTTCATGCCGGTGCGCGCGTTGGGCGCGCCGCAGACCACCTGGACCGTCTCGGTGCCGGTCTCGACGACGCAGACCCGCAGCTTGTCGGCGTTGGGGTGCGGCTCGGCCTTCTGGACGTAGGCCACGGTGAACGGCGCCAGCGCCGCGCCATTGTCGGTGACGCTCTCGACCTCGAGGCCGATGGCGGTCAGCGTGTCGGTGATGGTCTTCAGATCGGCCGTGGTGTCCAGATGATCCTTCAGCCAGGAGAGCGTGAACTTCATCGGCTGATTCCCTGTCCAAGGGTAGGGACGTTGAGGGCCGAAAAGCCGTAATGGCGCAGCCAGCGCAGGTCGCTGTCGAAGAACGCGCGCAGGTCGGGCGCGCCGTATTTCAGCATGGCGATGCGGTCGATGCCCATGCCGAAGGCGAAGCCCTGATACTTGGTGGGATCGATCCCGCCATGCTCCAGCACCTTCGGGTGCACCATGCCGCAGCCCATGATCTCCAGCCAGTCGTCGCCCTCGCCGATGCGCAGCTCGCCGCCGTCGCGGCGGCAGCCGATGTCGACCTCGGCCGACGGCTCGGTGAACGGGAAATAGCTGGGGCGGAAGCGCATCTTCACTTCGTCGACCTCGAAGAACGCGCGGCAGAACGCCTCGATGCAGCCCTTCAGGTGGCCCATATGGGTCGATTCGTCGATCACCAGCGCCTCGACCTGGTGGAACATGGGTGTGTGTGTCTGGTCGCTGTCGCAGCGGAAGGTGCGGCCCGGCGCGATGATGCGCAGCGGCGGCTTGGAGTTCAGCATGGTGCGGATCTGCACCGGGCTGGTGTGGGTGCGCAGCACGCGCCGCGTCCCGTCCGGCCGCTCGGGCAGATAGAAAGTGTCGTGCATCTGCCGGGCAGGGTGCTCCGGCGGGATGTTGAGGGCGGTGAAGTTGTAGAAGTCCTCCTCGATGTCCGGACCCTCGGCCACCGAGAAGCCCATCTGGGCGAAGATCTCGGTGACCTCGTCGATCACCTGGCTCACCGGATGGATGGTGCCGCGCGCCTCGGGCAACACCGGCAGGCTGACGTCGATCCGCTCGCCGGAGAGGCGGGCGTCGAGCGCGGCTTCGTCCAGTTTCTCCTTCGCCGACCGGAGCGCGCCGTCGACGTCGTCCTTCAGGCGGTTGAGGGCGGGGCCGGCGGCCTTGCGCTCGTCCGGGCTCATCTGGCCCAGGCCGCGCATCAGTTCGGAGATGACGCCCTTCTTGCCCAGGGCGGAAACCCTGATCTGCTCCAGCGCACCCGCGTCGGGCGCGGCGGCGATCTGGGAGAGGAGGTCGTTGCGGAGAGAGTCGGTGTCCTGCATCGGAAAATTCCCATGAAAAAGGGGGCACACAGCCCCCTTTTCCGAAACACTAAGGCAAGGAGGCCCGGATCAGGCGGCCTTCGCCAGCGCGTCCTGCGCCTGCTTGGCCAGCGAAGCGAAGGTTGCGGGCTCGTGGACGGCGATATCGGAGAGGACCTTGCGATCGAGCTCGATGCCGCTGAGGACGAGCCCGTTGATAAATCGCGAATAGGTCAGGCCGTGCTCGCGCGCGGCGGCGTTGATGCGCTGGATCCACAGGGCGCGGAACGTGCGCTTCTTCGCCCGGCGGTCGCGGTAGGCGTACTGACCGGCCTTCTCCACCGCCTGGGTGGCGATGCGGATGGTATTCTTGCGGCGGCCATAGTAGCCCTTCGCCGCATCGATGATCTTCTTGTGACGGGCGTGCGTCGTCACACCGCGCTTTACGCGTGCCATGCTGCGAGCTCCTTAGCCGTAGGGGAGGAATTTTTTGACGATACGCGCATCGGCATCACACAGGATGGTGGTGCCGCGCTGATTGCGGATCTGCTTGTTGGTCCGCTTGATCATGCCGTGCCGCTTGTTCGCCTGGTTGGAGCGAACCTTTCCCGACGCCGTGAGGCTAAAGCGCTTCTTAGCGCCCGATTTGGTCTTTAGCTTGGGCATTTCGCTTTCCTTTTGGTCGAATGTTGTTCAGCGATACAGATCGCCACGGCATGCCCTGCCGGCCGGGCGATCAAGGCGCGCGTTATAGCGTCTGCGTTTCGCGGTTGCAAGCGCCGTAGCGACGGGCTTGTCCGGCTGTCTATGATGGGCCATCGACGACCGGGAGACACCGTATGACGCACCGCTGGACCACCCGCGCCCTCCTCCTGATCGGGCTGTTGATCGCCACGACAGGGAGCGGCGCTGCATCCGCCGCGCCTGTCGCCGGCACCGGGGCGCAAGGCCCGGCCATGTGGACGCTGCGGACCGACAAGGCGGCGGTCTACTTCCTCGGTTCGTTCCACATCCTGCCGCCCAGCGTCCCATGGCGCGACGACCCGCGCATCCACACCGCGCTGGCCGAGGCGCAGGCGGTGCTGTTCGAGGTTGACCTGGACGACATGGACAAACCGGAGGTCGCGGCCAACATTGTCAGGCGCGCCACGCTGCCCGACGGCAAGACGCTGCGCGAGGTGCTGACGGCCGAAACCTACACTGAGTTGACCGCGACAGCTGGCAGGTTCGCCATGGACATGGCCAGGCTCGAGCCCATGCAGCCCTGGCTGGCGGCGAGCGGCCTGCTGGTCGGCTATATGGTCAGCAAGGGCGCCGATCCGGGCAGCGGCGTCGACAGTGCGTTGACCCGCGACGCCAAGGCGGCGGGCAAGCAGGTCACCGGCCTCGAAACCGTCGACGAGCAGCTCGATGTGCTCGACACCCTGTCGAAGGAGGACCCGGACCTGCTGATCACCGACATGATCCGGTTCCTCGACGAGTCCACCGGCCTGCTGGCGCAGACGCTGACGGCGTGGCAGACCGGCGACACCGACGCCATGGACCGGCTGATCCGCGAGGACCTGGACAAGCACGAAGGCGCCTATGACCGATTCCTCACCCACCGCAACGCCGCCTGGGTGCCGAAGATCGACGCCCTGATCAGGCAGGGCGGCACCTATTTCGTCGTCGTCGGCGCCGGCCATCTGGTGGGCGACCAGAGCGTCATCGCCATGCTGCGGGCGAAAGGGTACGAGGTGGAGCGGTACTGATTACCGCCCACATCAGCTGTCATCCCGCCGGAGGGCGGGATCCAGTCCCTCACGAAAAGACCGGCGCGAAGCACGCCGGACTGTCAAGTCTGGGTCCCGGCCTTCGCCGGGATGACGG
>CAMBYA010000314.1 GCA_945872035.1 Rhizobium sp. Q54 | reverse complement strand
GCAGATCGAGGAACATACGATGGCCCGTAGCGGTCATGACCGAATCCTGGTTGTGGACGACCAGCCGGAAGTGCGCCAGGCCGCCGTCAGGCTGCTGAAGGCGCTGGGGCACATTACCGTGGAAGCCGACCAGGCCGCCGCGGCACTGGAGATTCTTGAGCGCGACGATCATTTCGACCTGTTGTTCACCGACATCGTCATGCCCGGCGCCATGAACGGCGTCGACCTGGCGCTGGAGGTGCGGCGCCGGCATCCGGCAATGCCCATCCTGTTCACCTCGGGCTACGTCGAGCCGGAGCTGATCCGCGAGCACGCGGACGACCTGCGGGCCGAATTGCTGAAAAAGCCCTATGGCAAGGCTGAGTTGGCCCAGATGCTGGACCGCGTCCTCGAGCACTGAACCTAATCCTCATCGTCCTTCGGCTTGAAGGCGTCGATCACCTTTGTCTGGATATCGGGCGGAGTCGGTTCGTCGTGGCTTTGTTCCATGACATAGGTGCCGCCGCCCGCCGTCATCGACTTGAGCTGGCTGGGCGCAGTTCATGGCTTCGCAGAGCGGCGGCCTCGGCACGCACGATGGCCATCTCGCAGATAGGCGTCCGGGCGTTGCCTTAGGCGTGCCTTGCAATCCGCCGAACTTTAATTGACGTAGTTTATCCTGGTCGTGGCCGAGCCATATCGCCGCTGGAGGTCCAACATGAAGCTGCTGCATGTCGATGCGAGCCCCAAGCGTGCGCGGTCCAGTTCACGGGCGCTGGCGCGCTATTTCCTCGACCGGCTGGGCGCGCATCTGACGCTGGACATCGACTATCTGGACTTGACCGTCGATACGCCGCCGCACGTTACGGAGGCCTTTGCGATCGCCACATACACGTCGGAGGAGGACCGGACGCAGGCCATGCGGGACACGCTGGCCCATTCCGACGCACTATGCCGCCGCCTGCTCGACGCCGACGCGCTGGTGTTCGCCATGCCGATGTACAATTTCTCGATTCCGTCGGCGTTCAAGGCATTCATCGACCATATCGTGCGGACGAACGTCACCTACAAGACCGATGCGGACGGCAGTTATGTAGGCCAACTCGCCCGGCAGAAGACCCTGTTCATCACCACGCGGGGCGCCGATCTGCGGCCGGGCACCGCGTTCGAAGCCTATGATGTGCTGACCCCTGCCCTGCGTGCCGCCTTCGGCTTCATCGGCGTGGCGAAACCATGGTTCGTCGACGCTCAGCCACTACAGTTCGCCGACCAGGACGCCCGAAATGCCGCGATGGCAAGGGCACGCGCCGAGTTGGACGCGCTGGCACTGCAATGGACGAAGGAGTAGGCAGCGGGTGCATAACGCGCCGAGGCGCGCGCCGGGCTGATCCATCGGACAGCCGCCAGCACCGCGAGCGCCATCACACCAAGCACCAGCGTGGCCGACCATGACTGGGCTGCGGCCATGGCGCCTGCGAAGGCCCAGCTGATGGAACTGAAGGCCTCGGCGAACGTGGCGATGCGCGACGACTGCTGGCGGCGGCGGAAGGTGCTGCGCCTCGCCTGGGCACGAAACCAGAGCTGGACGGACGTCGCGGACGCGGTCGAGATCGCCACGCCGGCCGCCGCGACCAGCGCCTGGAGGGGCGCCATCAGCGCGAATACGGCAAGCAGCGGCGTGAAGATCAGCGCGACCGCGCCCATCACCGCCTCCAGCTTGGCGCGGACAACGGCACGCTCGGACACCGGCGCGCTCGCGATGAGGTCGGGCGCATCTTCGCCCGACACCACGACCCAGGTCAGGCCTCCCGCCAGCTGGCCGGCGGTCATGATCAGGATCGGCACCAGGAGAGTCCGGGCGTCCAGTTCCGAACCGATACTGCGCCAGAGCAGGACTGCCGGCACCACCAGATAGAACAGCTGCATCAGGCTCTGCGACAGCAACCAGGGGTCGCGCAGAAGCAGGGTCCATTCCTTGCGGCGCAGCGTGCTGGCCGGTGATCCGCCGCGAAATGCCGAACCGCCGCGACGGCCGCGAACCGCTCCGGGCGCGGAGCCCGAGGCGATGGTTGCCTGGTGGCCGAACCGGGGCGCCAGCAGGATGACTGTCATCAGCAGGACAAGCACGCCGGCGGCTACCATGCCAGAAAGGCCAACCGGATCGCCCTGCAGGATGGTACGTCCGGGCCACCAGATCAGGCTGTCGGCCGGGGGCGCATGACGCGCCAGCGCCTCGATGCGCGACGCCGCGCCTTCGGACTCGTCGCTATAGGATACGATGGCCACGATCTGGATGCCGATGACGAATCCCGCGCCCACGACGGCGGCAATGATCTGCGCCACCAGCCGGGTACGCCGGGGGCCGATGGTCCGCAACAGAAGCACCGAAACAGCTGCCGCGGCGGCCGTCGCCAGCATGCCGATCACGGCGATACCCACATAAGCGGCGAGCCAGTGCCAGCCCGCCGTCATGGCCAGCACATTGATCACCGGTGAGGCGACCAGAATCGCGGTGGCGGCCACCGACATCGACATGGCCACGATACGCACGGCGAAAAGCCGGTGCGTCGGCGCCGGTGACGACAGGATAAGGTCCAGGTCCGCGCGGGCGTAAAACGCGCGCGTTACCGTCTCCATCGCCTGCGAGGTTATCACTGAAAGCAGCAGGACTCCGCTGCCGGTGAGCGCAACCAGCGCCGACAGGCCGGACGCGGGAGGACCGCGGCCGACGATCAGCCAGGCTACCCAATGCGCCAGGACCGCGAAGGCCGCGAGTCCCAGGGCGAACAGCCAGCGCCGCTGCTTTCGTCCGCCGGTCATCATGGCGAGCCATTCCCGCCAGGCGAGGCGGATCTCGTGGCGGGCGAACCAGAGGGTGGAGCCGGAGCCCGTCACGGGACCGCGCGTCCAGCAGGTTGCGAAACAAGCTCGAGAAACGTGTCCTCGAGACTTGCGCCGCGGCTGCCCGCTCGCTCACGCAGTTCGTCGAGCGTACCTTCGGCGATCAGCCGGCCATGGGCGATGATGCCGATCCGGTCGGCCATGCGCTCGGCGACGTCGAGGATGTGTGTGGTCATGACGATGGTGCAGCCGGCGGCGACATGGTCACGCAGCACCTGTTTGACCTGCCGCGCCGAGCCGGCATCGAGGCCGGTCAGCGGCTCGTCGAGGATGATCAGCCGTGGCTCATGCACCAGGGCGCCGGCGAGCGCGACCTTCTGGCGCATGCCCTTGGAGAAGCCTTCGCAGCGCTCGTGGGCATGGTCGTCGAGGCCCAGCCAGCCGAGCAGCTCG
>CAMBYA010000313.1 GCA_945872035.1 Rhizobium sp. Q54 | reverse complement strand
CTGGCGGACGAATACCGTTCCGCCGTCTCCGTCCGGCTGCGGGCGATATCCCAGACAGGCCAGGATTGCCGCGAATTCCTCGTCCCTGCAGCCGACGAACGCCGTGATCTCGCGGTCGGCTTTCAAGGCGCCAGCCTCGTGCCGCGCCCGCGCTGTCTCGGCGACCTTCTCCAGCATGTCGAGCCGCACCGCGCGGGTGCCGATCACCCGGTATCCAACCGCCTCGTAGAACCCGTCCGGTGCTGACACGGCAAGAAGCGAGGTGATCCCCGGTGCCGGAACGGCGGGAAGTTCGCGCAGGCCCCGGAAGATGCGCCAGCACATCAGCCGGTGCCGCGTCACGCCCGGCTTCACGATCGCGGGGATGAAGATGCTCGCCTCACCGAACTTGACGCCCAGCGACCGGAGCTGCCAGCGCTCCTGCGGTGCCAGCTTGCGCAGGTCCTCCTGGGCGGCCTCGCGCGGCATGGCGCCCAGCGCTTCCACCAGGCGGAAGGCGATGCCGCGCGCGAGGCCGGTCAGCTTCGCCGCCGTGTCGCGGTCCGAAGCCGCGAGCGCATCCTTCAGCCGGAACAGCGGCCCCATCGCCCGGCGCAGATGGGCTTCGGTGAAGGCCATCAGCCGTGCCGTGACGAACATTCGTTCCGCCTGTTCAACGAAATCGCTGGCCAGAACCTCGAGTCGCGGACTCAGGGGATCGGCGCCCTTGGCCAACCTGGCGACAGGTGCGCCCGCGAACAGGATTTCGCCGGTTTCGGTCGCCAGGGTGAAGTCCTTGTCGCCCGCGTCGCGGATGCGGCGGACCCGGTTTGCCACCTCGCGCCGCAGCGCGCGCCCGGCGGCGTTCAGCAGCATGGTGCCTTCCGCGCCGCGCGCTGCCTCATCCACGTCGAAGATCAGGCCGTTCAGCCGGCCGACATAATGACCTTCCACCACCACGTCGCTCTGGGCGTCGACGGCGGCGAAGATCTGCTGGTCCGACTGCAGCCGCTTCATCAGCACCGCCGAACGCCGGTCGACGAAGCGCAGGGTGAGTTGCTCGTGCAGGGCGTCGGACAGCTTGTCCTCGATCTTGCGGGTTTCGTCGCGCCAATGGGCCGGATCGGTCATCCAGTCGGGCCGGTTGGCGATGTAGGTCCAGGTGCGGGTATGGGCGATTCGGGTCGCCAGCGTGTCGATGTCGCCGTCGGTACGGTCCAGGCGGCGGACCTGTCCGGCGATCCAGTCCTCGGGCAGCTTGCCGCCGTCCTCCATCAGGTGGACGAACAGCTTCTTGACCAGCTGGGAATGCTCGTCGGCCATGGTCTTGCGGAAGTCGGGTACCTGGCAGACTTCCCAAAGCCGCGAGATGGCGGCGCGGTGGCTCGCCAGGTCGCGGATCTCGGCGTCGTTCGCCAGCGTTTTCAGCACCGTCAGATCCTCGGCCTCGCGCGCCTTCAGCAGGCCGCCGAGGTCGGGCGTGCGCTCCAGGCTGGCGATCAGCCGGGGCAGGGAGGCGTAGTCCAGCGCCGCATTGCGCCATTGCAGCTTCTCGACCGGCGTGAACCGGTGCTGCTCGACCGCCTCGATGATCTCGGGCGCCATGTCGGGCTCGTCCATGCCGTCCGCGAGGACACCGAACGTGCCATCGTTCATGTGCCGTCCGGCGCGCCCGGCGATCTGGGCGATCTCCTGGCTGGTCAGGGCGCGGTGGCGCATGCCGTCGAACTTGGTCAGCGAGGCGAACGCCACATGGTTGATCGACATGTTGAGGCCCATGCCGATGGCGTCAGTGGCGACGATGTAGTCGACCTCGCCGTTCTGGTACATCTCGACCTGGGCGTTGCGGGTGCGCGGCGACAGCGCGCCCATGACAATGGCCGCGCCGCCCTTTCGCCGCCGGATCAGTTCGGCGATCTCGTAGACGTCCCGGGCGGTAAACGCGACGATGGCGCTGCGCCGTGGCAGGCGGGTCAGCTTCTTTGCCCCGGCATAGGACAGGTGCGAGAAGCGGCTGCGGTTGATGATCTCGCACTGGGGCAGCAGCCGGCGGATGATCTTCGCCATGCTGTCGGCGCCCATGAACATGGTTTCCTCGCGGCCGCGGGCGTAGAGCAGACGGTCGGTGAAGGTGTGGCCGCGTTCCTCGTCGGCGCAGAGCTGGACCTCGTCGATGGCCAGGAACGCCACGTCCTTGTCCAGCGGCATGCTCTCGACCGTGCAGACCCAGTAGGACGGATGGCGCGGAATGATCTTCTCCTCGCCGGTCAACAGCGCCACGCAATGCGCGCCGCGCATGGCCGCGATCTTGTCGTAGACCTCGCGCGCCAGCAGCCGCAGCGGCAGGCCGATCATGCCCGAGCTGTGCCCAAGCATGCGTTCGATCGCGAAGTGAGTCTTGCCAGTGTTAGTGGGACCGAGGACGGCGACCAGGCGCCTTGCGTCCTGCTCGTTCTTCATCCCGCTCCGTGGCCCTTTATCCGGCCCCGCGGGCATATATGGGGGAGCCGAGTCATCTGGACTCTATATTTGCCCATAACCCCGGTCAGGCAACAGAAATTATTGTGACGGAGCAGACTCCTTGACGGCCGTATTACAGTCGTATAATTTTACATATGTAATACGGAGAGTGTGATGACCTCGGAAATCAAGATTCGCAAAGTCGGCAATTCGCTCGGCGTAACGCTGACCGACAGCTTCCGCAACATGGGGCTTTCGGAAGGGGATACGTTGTTCCTCCATGAAACGCCGGAAGGCATCATGCTCACGCCGTTCGATCCCGATTTCGCCGATGCCATGGAAGACGCGCGGGAATTCATGAAGGATTACCCCAATGCCCTGCGCGAACTGGCAAAATGACGGATACGATCCGCTGGGTGACCCGGCGGATGGTCGAAGCCTTCCATGCTGAGTCCTTGTCGCGCTTTGGCGGTGCCGCCGGGATCAGGGACGCCGGTCTACTGGAGAGTGCGCTGGCGCGGCCCCAGAATGGTGCGGCGTATAGGCCGGATGCGACAGTCTTCGATCTTGCCGCCCTCTATTGCATCGGCATCATCAAGAACCATCCGTTCATCGATGGGAACAAGCGCACCGGTCTGCTTGCTGGCCGCGTGTTCCTCTCGCTCAACGGCTACAGATTCGCGCCTGATGAAGCCCAGACCGTGCTGATGATACTCGCTGCGGCAGCGAGCGAAATCGACGAGATCGCGCTGGCGAAATGGTTTGCGGACGCCTCGACCCGGAAGTAACCATACGGAAACAGGGGAGAGTTACGGATGACTGTCACACTTGCCA
>CAMBYA010000312.1 GCA_945872035.1 Rhizobium sp. Q54 | reverse complement strand
AGCTTGCCGGCCTCGGTGCGCATGAACGCATCCGGCACCTGGATCAGGATGCCGGCGCCGTCGCCGGCCTTCGGGTCGGCGCCCACCGCGCCGCGGTGATCCAGGTTGAGCAGTATCTGCAGGCCCTGCTGGACGATCTCGTGACTCTTCTTGCCCTTGATGTTCGCGACGAAGCCGATGCCGCACGCATCATGTTCCTGCGTCGGGTCATAAAGCCCTTGGGCCTTGGGCAGGCCGGGCATGATCAAGTCCCTGTCTGGCTTCGACATCCTGGGGTGTCTCCCTTCAGGCCGCGAAAATGCCTCGTGGCCGTCTTGCGGGGTCACGGGGCGTTCTCCGGTCTTTTCTTAAAGGCCGTTAAGAGTACCGATTCGCCGGGAGTTACCAAAGCCTCAGATTTCCTTGGCTGCCATGCGTCAGCCGTATCGGAACATGGGGCTGCGGGAGCTTCCGGCAATCCTGCGCCATTCAACCGGCGGAACCGCCGATATATATCAGCATTACTTACCTTTTTTCCCCGGCTTCGGCAACCAGTTTATCTAGTGGCGCGGGGGCTCGCGGGTTACACTCCGTCGTCCAGGAAATGGCGGTTTCGTTGCGGGAAACCGCGCGCAGGGGAGACGACGCGATGACGGACCTGACGACCCTCAACCTGTTGGACCAGGGCACGCTGGAGTGCCCATTCCCGGCCTACCGGGCACTGCGCGAGCAGGCGCCGGTCTACCGCATCCCGCAGACCGGGTTTTTCATCGTCACCCGCTACGACCTGGTGATGGAGGCGGTGCGCAACACCGAGGTGTTCTCCAGCCAGATCGCCCAGGGCGCCTCGGGCAGCATGGGCGCCTATCCGGAGGTGGTCGAGCTCTACGAGCGTGAGGGCGTGCCGTTCGCCAGCACCCTGATTTCCGCCGACCCGCCGGTGCACACCCGCTACCGCAACCTGGTCAACCGGGCGTTCACCGCGGGCCGGGTGCGCGGCATGCAGGACTACATCCAGCAGATCATCGACGAGCTGATCGACGATTTCATCGACCGCGGCGAGGTGGAGTTCGTCGCCGAGTTCGCCATCAAGCTGCCGATCTACATCATCGCCGACCAGCTCGGCGTGCCGCGCCGCGACATGCAGAAGTTCAAGGACTGGTCGGACGCGTCGATTCCCATCGGCCTCGACATCGGCGCCGCCGCCGAGCTGGAGCGGATGAAGCTGGTGATCGAGTTCCAGCGCTATTTCCTCGACCGCATCGAGGAGCGGCGCAAGGAGCCGAAGGACGACATCCTCGGCGACCTGGTCGCCGCCAGGCTGGAGGAGGACGGCATTCCGGACGGCCGGCCTCTCAACGGGTCGGAACTGCTGTCGATTATCCAGCAGCTGCTGGTGGCGGGCAACGAGACCACCACCAACGCCTTCGCCGCCGGCATGGTGCTGCTGCTCGACAACCCGGACCAGCTTGTCCGGCTCCAGGCGGGCGACGACAAGATGATGCGCACCTTCTGCGAGGAGGTGCTGCGCCTCGAATCGCCGGTCGCCGGCCTGTTCCGGGTGACCACGCGCGACACGGTGCTGGGCGGCACTGAGATTCCCGCCGGCTCGCTGGTCAATCTGCGCTGGGCCGCCGCCAACCGGGACGAGAAGGTTTTTACCGATCCCGACGCGCTCGACGTCTGCCGCCGCAACGCCGGCGCCCAGATCGCCTTCGGCGTCGGGGTGCATTTCTGCGTCGGCGCCATGCTGGCGCGCGAGGAGATGTTCCTCGGCTTCCGCACCCTCCTGCGGCGGCTCGCCAACATCCGCCTCACCGACGGCCACGCCCCGCTGGAGCACCACGCCAACTTCATCCTGCGCGGCCTCAAGGAACTGCGGCTGAGCTTCGACAGGGCGGAGGTCTCCCAGGCGGCCGAATGAGCGGAACCGACGAGCATGAGGCGAGGCTGCGCGAGATCGGCGCCGCGGAGGGCGACACGATGCCGCTCGCCGAGGCCGCGCTGCTGCTCGCCGGCCTCGATCATCCGGGCCGCGAGGTCGGCCCCTATCTGCGCCATCTGGACGACCTGGCCGCGGGGCTGCTGAACCGCCAGATCGGGGGCGCCGCCGACCGGGGCGACGCGCTGTCTACGGTGGTCCACATCGAGCACGGCTATGGCGGCGACCGCGAGACCTATGACGACATGGCCAACGCCGACCTGATGTCGGTGATCGACCGCCGGAAAGGCCTGCCCGTGGCGCTCGCCATCCTCTACATCGAAACGGCGCGCCGCGCCGGCTGGCAGGCCTGGGGTCTGGATTTCCCCGGCCACTTCGTGCTTCGCCTCGACGGCGAGTCCGACCGTGTGATCCTCGACCCGTTCCACGCCGGCGTCACCGTCGAGCCGCCGGCCCTGCGCCAGATGCTCAAGACCTATGTAGGGCCGGACGCCGAGCTGGAGCCGACATATTACGAGCCCATGCCTGACCGCGCGGTACTGCTGCGCCTGCTCAACAACATCCGCGGCCGCGCCCTGCAGGGCGGCAACCAGGCCCGCGGCCTGCAGATCATGCAGCGCATGCTGCTGATCGCCCCGGCCGACGCACGGCTATGGCTGGAAAGCGCCGCCATCCAGGCCAAGTCCGGTCAGCTGAAGGGCGCAAGGGAAGCGGCGGAAACGTGCCTGGGCCTGAAGCCGGAGACGGCGATCCAGCAACAGGCGCGCAAGCTGATGGAAACGCTGCGCCGCGATCTGAACTGATCGGGCCGCCGGCATCCGGTTGCCCGCCATGCGGCACCGTGGTGTTCTGGACGCGCTGAATGTTTTTCATGCGGCCGGGTCTTGAATCCACCCTTCGCCACCCGAAGTATGGCTTAACCCCTGGTCCGGGCCCCTATGGCGGGATGCTGTCGGCGTTCCCGCGATGTCGGACCATTTTCCGATATCGCAAGCCGACAGTTGCATGGGAGGCCCTCTTGGACCTTGAATTTCTTCTTGTCGACTGGCTCGGCAAGCCGCTCTGGATGTGGCTCGCCTTCATCGGCATCGTCATCACCCTCCTGACATTGGACCTCGGTGTCCTGCACCGGAACAATCGCGAAATCGGCGTGCGCGAGAGCCTGATGATGTCCGGCGGCTATATCGCGCTCGGCCTCGCCTTCGGCGGATGGGTCTGGTGGTATCTGGGCGCCGAGCCGGGAATGAACTATCTCACCGGCTTCCTGGTCGAGAAAACCCTGGCGATGGACAACGTATTCGTCATCGCCATGATCTTCAGCTTCTTCGCCATCCCTCGCGCCTACCAGCACCGGGTGCTGTT
>CAMBYA010000311.1 GCA_945872035.1 Rhizobium sp. Q54 | reverse complement strand
CGGCGTCCGCGGCGGGCACATTCCCGGCAGCAAGAACGTCCACTACCGCACGTTGCTGAACGATGACGGCACCCTGCTCGGCCGCGACGCGCTGCGCAAGGTGTTCATCGACGCCGGCGTCGACCTCAACAAGGGCATCGTGACCACCTGCGGATCGGGAATCACCGCCGCGATCCTGGCGCTGGGCCTGCACATTCTCGGCCACCGGCGCGTCGCTCTGTATGACGGATCTTGGGCGGAATGGGGCAGCCGGACCGACCTGCCGGTTGAAACTTAGGCCGGTTGAAACTTAGGCCGGCTGAAACTTAGAACGGGCGAAACCCGATGAAGAAGCCGACGCGGATCGTCCACAGCGGCCGCGGCGGCAAATACGCCCCCGGCATGATCAACGTGCCGGTCTATCATGCCTCGACCATCGTGTTCCCGACGGTCGCCGAGTTCCGCCAGGCCGTGGCCCGCCGCAACGAGCAGGTGCTGTATTACGGCAGGCGCGGCACGCCGACCCAATGGGCGCTGGCGGATGCCATGACCGAGCTCGAAGGCGGCGCGGGCTGCGTGCTCTATGGCTCCGGGCTCGCCGCCATCACCGCGTCGATCCTGGCGTTCGTCAAGGCTGGCGATCACCTGCTGATGACCGACAGTGTCTACGAGCCGGCACGCATGTTCTGCGACAATGTGTTGAAGACTCTGGGTGTCGAGACAACCTACTACGATCCGCTGATCGGCGGCGGTATCGCGGAGCTGATGCGGCAGAACACCACCGTTGTGTTTACCGAATCGCCTGGCTCGCTGACCTTCGAGATCCAGGACATTCCCGCCATCGCGGCCGCGGCACATGCGGGCGGCGCGGTCGTGCTCAACGACAACACCTGCGCCTCGCCGCTCAATTTTCGGGTGCTGGACCTGGGCGCCGACGTCGCGATCCATTCGCTGACCAAATATGTGGTCGGCCACTCCGACGCCATGCTGGGCGCCGCCGTCGCCAACGAGGCATCGCTCGCCCGGCTGCAGCGCAGCGGTTACCTGTATGGCCACTCGGCCTCGCCCGACGACTGCTACCTTGCGCTGCGCGGCCTGAGAACGCTGGCGCCGCGCATGAAGCAGTGCGGCGAAACGGCGCTGCGGCTCGCCGAGTGGCTCAAGCAGCGGCCCGAGGTCGACCGCGTCCTGCACCCCGCCCTGCCCGACTGCCCGGGTCACGACATCTGGCGGCGCGACTTCACCGGCGCGTCAAGCATCTTCTCCATCGTCATGAAGCAAAGCAGCGATGCGGCGGTTTCTGCCATGTTGGACGGATATCGGCACTTCGGCATCGGGTTCTCCTATGGCGGCTTCGAGAGCCTGGTGTTACCGTCGAATCCGTCGGGCGTCAGAACGGCGACGACCTGGGCCGGCCCCCTGATCCGCTTCCATGCCGGCCTCGAGGATGCGGACGATCTGATCGCCGATCTGGAAGCCGGCCTTGAAAGGTTCAACGCGGCACTATGACCGAACCGACCATCGCCATCGAAAGCCCCGACCAGTCTGAAGTGCAGGCCATGTTCGACGAAGCCCGGGCGCTCTACCTCACCATGTATCCCGGCGGCCGCAGCCGCCTGCCGCAGATCGTCGACCTGCAGCAGCCCGACACCACCTTCTGGATCGTGCGCGAGGACGGCAAGGCGATCGGCTGCGGCGCGCTCACCCGCAATGACGGCTGGGGCGAGATCAAGCGCATGTACGTCACTGCCTCGGCGCGGCGCCGTAACGTGGGCTCGCTGATCCTCGACACCATCGAGGAGTACGCGAGCGCCAACGGCATCCCGATTCTGCGGCTGGAGACCGGCGAACGTCAGAGCGCGGCGATCAGCCTCTACCGCTCGCACGGCTACAAACCGCGCGGTCCATTCGGCGGCTACGCCGACGACCATATCAGCCTGTTCATGGAAAAGCGGCTTTAGAGTCTAGCGGATCGCCGCGCCTTCAGGCCAGACCATGCTCTGCATCAGCGCCGCCACGCGGCCGCGCATGGCTTCGGCGTTGGCGGCGGGATAGGCGGCCATGAACCTGACCAGGATGTCCGGCTGCATGCGGAAGACGTGCAGCGTGGCGAACGCCTGCTCGCCATTGGCGCGGACCGAGTAGACTCCCATCGTGCCCTGCATTCGCCGCGATCCCTGCACGACCGCGATGGGACCCGTGGAGATTTCCCGGGCGCCGGGAAAGCGCTCGATGATCTCCTGCCGGGACGACTGGAACTGCTGGTCGACGGTGCGCCCCTAGTTCACCGTCAGCTGGGTGGTGACGTAGGACGGCGCTTCCGAAGGCCGCACATCCACATCGTCGACCGCGTAGGTCAACGACGCATCCAGTCCGGCGTCGTCATAGGTGTTCAACTCGAATTCGGCCAGACCCGCGACCGCCTTCGGCAGCACGGTGCCCGATGCCTTGTGGACGAAGGCGCCGGGTACCTGATCGGACCAGGCAAGTTGGTCCTGGCGGGCCGAAAGGCCGGCGGCGGCTTCGGCGATCTCGTTGGCCAGGGTCTCGTCGCCCAGAGCCTTCGCGGATTCGAAACGGATCATCAGCGCCAGCAGCATCGCCTGGTCGCGGGATTCGGTGACCCTTCCCAGTTCCTCGATGGCCTTCGCCGCGGTGACGTCGGCTTCAGCGTATTGCTCCTGGCCCAGCTGGATGCGCGCCAGATAGATCAGGGCGGCAGCACGGTCCTGCGTGCCGAGTTCACCGGCGAGCGCCTTGGTGAACGCCGCGCGGGCGGCGTCCAGGTCGCCCTTCTCGAGCAGTTCGACGGCGATCGCGAGCGGCCCTTGCCGTGCGTCATCCGCTGCATGTGAGGGCGTGGAGACGAGCATAAGCACCGCACCCAGCAGCGCGATCGCGCGCCGGGTGCGGATGGCGCTCACGTCAGCTTACCGGAAACGCTGGCAGGGGTAGTTGTTTCCGCCACGGGACATGTTGTCCAGCATGGCGGTATTGCTGTCGGAGTATTCCGAGCAGCTCTTGAAGTTGCTGTCGCTGTCGCCGAGATAGCGGCCGCCGCCGTCCATGCGACCCCAGCGGTTGTAGCTGAGGCGGTTGTCGCCGGCGCCGCCGAAGGCGCCGCTACCGCTGCGGAACTGGACCTGGAAGTTGGGATCCGTACTGGGGTCTACCTGCTGGCGGAACGAGTTGCTCTGGGTGAAGCCCATGCCCGCGTCCTGCATCTGGCCGGGCGTGATCACCTGGAAGGCACTCGCCGCTCCAAGCGGCAGCAGGGCGATGACCGTGGCAACGAGCAGCTTGTTCATGACGATCTCCTAACCTGCT
>CAMBYA010000310.1 GCA_945872035.1 Rhizobium sp. Q54 | reverse complement strand
ATGCTGCAGAACGTCATGGGCTACCCGGCGTTGACCGTCGGCTACGTGCTGGCGCCGCGCGGGGTAGGCACCATGATCGGCATGATCCTGTCGGCCCGGCTGATGAACCGTGTCGACATCCGGTGGATCGTCATCGCCGGCCTGGGTCTTGCGGCCATCGGCCTGTGGGACCTGTCGCGGCTGTCCACCGACATCAGCCAGTGGGACATCATCCGGTCGGCCATGGTCCAGGGGCTGGGCCTTGGGCTGGTGTTCGTGCAGCTCAACACGATCGCGTTCGCCAGCCTGCCGCGGCACTTGCATGTGGAGGCGGCCACCATGTTCAACCTGACACGCGCCATGGGCACCTCGGCGGGACTGTCCATCGGCGTGGCACTGCTGTCCCAGTTTACCCAGCTCAACCACGCCGAGCTCAGCCAGTTCATCTCGCCCTACTACGAAAGCTGGCGGCTGGCCGGCACGGGCATGCCCGAGACGTTCGCGGCGCTGTCCGACACCCGGTCGCTGGAAATCCTCAACCGCGAAGTAACCCGCCAGGCGATGATGATCAGCTTCATCAACAGCTATCACTGGCTGATGCTGTCGGCACTGGCGGCGATCGTGCTGATGTTGTTCGTGCGGATCCCGCGCGCCATGCCGCCTTCCGGCTCGACGCAGACGGCGCACAGCGAGTTCTGAGGCGCGGCTGGGGACCGGTGCCGGAACACCATGGCCGGCGGAAATGCGCTGGGATCATGCGGGATTACCGTCGCCGGCGCTCTGTCTGGAGCGCCATTCTGCCATTTACTTTTCAATCGCGCCAAATAGACTGCGCGACTCGAACGACACCAACTTTTGATGAGAGACCAATATATGGCGACCGCCGCGACCAAGGGTTCAGAACGCAGCCTCCCGCTGTTCTACAAGAAGCCGGAGGTGCTTCGCGCCGACAAGCACAAGAACATCAGCCTTGTGCCCGAGGTGAAGTTCGATTTCGCGCGCTCGGCCAACTCACTGCCGATCAACGCCGCGGAAATGCCGCGTGCCGTCCGCCACTATCCGATCGTGTTCACCGACACGGCCAGCCCGTTCCCGGTCGCCGTGGTCGGACTTCGCCAGGGCTCGAACCTGTTCATCGAAAAGGACGGCAGCTGGGCCAAGGGCATCTATGCGCCCGCCTATGTGCGCCGCTATCCCTTCGTGTTCATGCGCAGCGCCAGCTCGCAGACGCTGACGCTTTGCATCGAACGCAACTCGCCCCGGGTCATGGAGAACCGCGACAATCCCTTCTTCATGGATGGCAAGCGTACCGACGTGACCCAGAACGCGCTGAAGTTCTGCCAGGCCTACGAGGTCGAGCACCAGAAGACCCTCGATGTCTCCAAGCTGCTCACCAAGCACGAGCTGTTCACGAGCAATCGCGGCACCTTCACGCTGGAAAGCGGTGAGAAGGTATCGCTGACGGGCTTCAAGGTCGTCGACGAGAAGAAGCTTAACGGCCTGCCGGCCGAGGCGTTCGAGGAGCTTCGTGCCGGCGGCGCACTGCCGGTCATCTACTGTCACCTGCTCTCCATGCACAGCTGGCAGAACCTGATCGCCCGCGAGGATGCCAAGGGCATCTGATCCCGCTGACAAGGCTCGAATGGCACGGGGCCGCACCGAAAGGTGCGGCCCCGCTGTCTATTTTGGAGTTAACGGACCTGGCCGCCGTCGACCACGATGGTGGCGCCGGTCACGAAACTGGCGCGGTCCGACGCCAGCCACAGCGCCGCGTCGGCGATCTCCTCGACCTTTCCGAACCGCTGCATCGCCACTTCGCGGTCGATCCAGCGCTGCCAGGCCTCGGGCCGGCCCGAAGTGATCTTCTCCCAGCCGCCGCCAGGGAACAGGATGTTGCCCGGCGCGATGGCGTTGACGCGAATGCCGTCCTTGCCGACCAGCTTGGCCATGGCGCAGGCGGCGTGGTTGATCGCCGCCTTGGTGGCCGCATAGGGAATGGCGGTGCCCATGGCATCCACCCCGGCGATCGACGAGATCATGATCACGTTGGCGCCGTCCCGGTCCCCGGGCGGTCGCTTCAGCATGCGCTTGATGGCGTCGCGGGCCAGGAACATGGAGCCCGTGAGGTTCTGGGCGATGTCGGCGTCCCAGTCTTCGTCACTGACGTCCACGCCCAGCGGGGCCTTGCCGATGCCCACATTGGCGATGGCGCAGTGGATGGCGCCGAGCTTGGCCTCGGTGCGGTCCAGCGAGCGGGCGATATCCGCCGACTTCGTCATGTCGCCTGCCACCGCCACCACATTGTCCTTGCCGGCGATGGCCGACAACGCGCCGCGCGCTTCCTCGAGCGATTCCTCGGTGCGGCCTGTGATCGCCACCCTAGCGCCTTCGCGCGCGAACGCCTCGGCCATGGCGCGGCCAATGCCGCGCGATGCGCCGGCGATGAATATCACCTTGTCCTTCAGCCCCAGTTCCATTCGATCCTCCGTGTCGGTTGGCAGGCACTATGGCGCGCGCGGACAACCGATTCCAACACAAGATGACGGGACGGACGGTCGTGAATCAGCTAGTCTCGCGCCATGCCAGACATGCTCGCCAAGCTCTACGACCTCCCGGACCTCGACGAGCCGCTCGCCGGCATGGCGGCGGGCGGCATTGACGTCCGAGCGGCTCTGGTGCTGGAGAAGCCGGCCGTGCTGGCCTGGGTGGCGGCTCGGTTCCAGGGCTGGACCGCCGAGGCCGAGGTGTCGTTCTCGCGACTCCCGGTCGCCTGCCACGTCGCTGTCAGGGATCGGCAACTGCTGGGTTTTGCCTGCTACGATGCGGCCTGCCGCAACTTCTTCGGACCCATGGGGGTGGAGGAGTCGGCCAGGAAGCAGGGGGTCGGCCGGGCGCTGTTGCTGTCGGTGCTCCATGCGCAGCGCGCGCAGGGTTATGCCTATTCCATCATCGGCGGGGTTGGTCCGGCTGAATTTTATGCACGGACCGTCGGCGCGGTTATCATCGACGGCTCGGACCTTGGAATTCTGGCGCCACTGTTCACGGACCGTGCACTAAACAATCCAATTAGTTAGCAGACGGCGCGGGGCCTTTCAGCCCCGAAATCGTTTTGTGGTGGGCAACGCTTGCTGCGGCGCAGAATCTTTGCTGAATCTCGTTGTCTGCACTAGAGTTGGGCCGCATGGAGGTTGCCTTTCAGGCTTCAGGGGAAAGGCGCAGGAGGCTTGCATGACTGCTGAGACTACGGAGACCAAGTCGATCGGCCGCTATCTGGTCGATGGCATGATCGGCGAAGGCGCCATGGCCGAGGTCTTCAAGGCCTACGATC
>CAMBYA010000309.1 GCA_945872035.1 Rhizobium sp. Q54 | reverse complement strand
CCGAGGCGGGCGCGAACCCGCCCACCAGCGACGCGCTGTTCAGGCGTGCGACAGCCGAGCGCATCTCGAACCGTGGCTTCGCCGCCAGGTCGACGCCCGCTATACCCCTCAGCGCGCGGGCGCGGAAAGCCGCCGGGCAGCAGGACGGCGGAGGCTGATCGCGCTAGGTCGTCGGCAGGGACAACTCGTGCAGGGCGGCGGGTTCGAAACGCTGTCCGTCGGGATCATAGTCCCAGCGCTCCACCGCGCAGCGTCCCGGCTCGTCGTAGCGGATCAGGTTCACCGAGTTGTCGGCTTCGTCGCGGATGCGCCAGGATAGCGCCGTACCGGCCTGCACCGCCCAGACCGGCCGTGGCAGTCCGGGGTAGGCGTCGTGCAGTGGGAGGACGTAGGGCAGGTGGATATGGCCGCCCATGATGATGTCGGCGCCCGCGGCCGCCCACGCGCCGATTGCCCGCTGATGCCCGTGCAGAAGGTCCTTCTCGTCCTCCCTGCGGTTGACGCAGACCGGTTGGTGGGTCACTACGATGCGCAGTTGACTGGGAGTCGCGGCCCGCAGCCGGGCGGCCACCCGCTCGATCTGCTCATGCGATACCTCGCCGTCGATGTGGCGGTAGCGGCGGGTGGTCTTGACGGTCAGCACCAGGAGGGCGTCGTTCTCGAAGGCTGGTTCGAGGTCGTCGCCGAACACCCGCTGGAAGCCCGCATATGGCGCGAACAGCCGCGCCGGCAGATTATAGAGCGGGATGTCGTGATTGCCTGGAATCACCAGCCGCGCCGGTACGTGCAGCCGGTCGAGAAAGGCTCGCGCTGCGTCGAATTCGTCGTTCCGGGCGCGCTGGGTGATATCCCCCGAGAGGATCGCCAGGTCGGGCGCCTCGGCCTCGACCAGCCGCAGCAATGCCTCGGCGACCGGCGCGCGGACGGTGCCGAAGTGCGGGTCGGAGATCTGGATGACCTTCATTTCGGCGGCTCCGCGGTGCCGGGCGGCGGCAGCAGCGCCCAGAGCGGCTCGTCGGCGACGCGGAAGTCCAGCGGCCCGCGCAGCCACATGATCTCGCCGTCGATGGCGACCTTGACCGGCTTGCCGCGCGTCCGGCTGGTCCGGACTGTCATCTGCCGGAAACTGAACGCGGCCACGTTGGCTTCCTCGCCCAGCTTGCCCACCATACCGCGCACGGTCAGCCAAAGCAGCTCCATGGTACCGACCGGACGCAGACGCACGGCGGTGAGGCGTCCCGCGTCCACGGCCCGGTCGAGCGCGATGCCCATCTGCCGCATCTGCAGCGGATTGTTGCCGACGAACAGGGTCACGGCCGGAACGGTCTGGCTGGCGCCGTCGACCTCCATGGTGATCTGCAGCGGCCGGTACTCGCGGCGGAGCAGTGTGGCGATGCCGGAGATCAGCGCATTCAGCCGCCCGCGCCCGTGGCGTTTCTTGAACGCCTCGCGGTCCTCCAGCAGTTGCGGATAGAGGCCGACGCTGGCGTTGATCAGGAAGATGCGGTCGTTGACGAAGCCGACCTGGGCGGGCTGAATCTCCGCGGTCAGCAAGGCCCGCGTCGCCGCCTCGATCTCCAGCGGAATGCCGTGCCAGCGCCCGAAATAGTTGAAGGTCCCCTGTGGCAGCGCGCCGAAGGCGCAGCCGCTGCCCAGCACCGCCTGGGCCGCGCCATTGATGGTGCCATCACCGCCTGCGACGACCACGGCGCCGTTCTCGGCCTGGGCCCGTCCGATGGTTTCCTGGATCGTGCTGTCGATGTGCGACGGGTTGTCGATCAGTACGATCTCATGTGCCCGGCCGACCTCGGTCAACACCCACTCGATGGTCGCGACAATGGCGTCCTTGTCGTTGGTGCCCGAGCCGCAATTGACGATCACGAACAGCTTGGTACTGGATGTGTACTGGATGGGCTGCATGGCCGGTCTCTATGCTGTCCAAATACGGGAAAACGGCGGGGTCTTGCCAGCCCCGCCGTTTCGGTTCGCGTGCGCCTGTCTCCGCGCGGATAGGTCGTGCCGCTATGTTATCGCCTTGCCGATGAAAAGTCCGATCAGCAGGAAGATGACGAAGATGGCCAGCGCCAGGAAGAACAGGAACTTGGCGACACCGGCCGCGGCGCCGGCGACACCGGTGAAGCCGAGCAGGCCGGCGATGACCGCCACGATGGCAAAGATCAGAGCCCATTTGAGCATGGTGAGTCCTCCGGTTTCAACTTGAAGCTTCAACGTCACGGCGGATGGGTTGGTTCCGCGCCGCCATCGATCTAACTGATGCCCGAAGCACAGGTGACGGGAGGGACGAGCATGGTTCAGGCGGTATGGAACGGGCAGGTCATCGCGCGGTCGGACGACACCGTGGTGGTGGAGGGAAACCACTATTTTCCCGAAGCGGCGCTGCCGAGCGCGCTGCTCAAGCCCAGCGACACCACCAGCGTATGCCCGTGGAAAGGCACCGCGCACTATTACACGCTGATCGTCGACGGCCAGGAGAACAGGGACGCCGTCTGGTACTACCCCGACCCCAAGCCGGCGGCGAAGGAGATCAAGGGCCGCGTCGCGTTCTGGAAGGGCGTCAAGGTGACGGCCGGCTAGATCAACGTTACCCGGTTCGGCAACTCGTCCCGGTCGCCGGGGCGCAGCGGGAAATCCTTTTCGAGCAGTGCGGCGCAGCGTTCGGTGGCCTCGACGAAGCCGTCGGCCAGCCGGCCCTCGCGGATATGCGCGGTGAAGCCGTCGATGACGGCGCGCCACGCCTGTTCCGGGATGCGCTCGCCGATGGCGCGGTCCACCAGGATCTCGACGTGATGCTCGGCCAGCGACACGAACAGCAGCACGCCGATGCGCTCGGCGGTGCGCCGCTGGACGACGGCGGCGAACTGCAGCCGCGCCAGCTTGGCCGCTTCCTCGCGCCGCAGTGAGGGCGGCGCGAGCAGCGGCCTCACGCCAGGCAGATGCAGCACCAGGCCGGCGACGACAAGCACCGCCACCTGGGCGCCGAACACATGGGTCGCGTCGAGCGCCGGTTGCAGCAGCGACAGGGCGCCGCCGGCCAGCAGCGCCAGTAACGCCGCCCACAGCGCAGGCCAGGCCTCGTATCCGTCCGCCACCTGCGCCAGCACCAGCGCGAATTCGGCGCTGGTGCGCTTCTCGGCGGCCGCGACCGCGGCTTCGATGCGTGACTGGTCTTCGGCGTGCAGATTCATGTCACCACCGTCCCGACGCGCCGCCGCCGCCGAACGACCCGCCGCCGCCCGAGAACCCGCCGCCGCCGCTGCTCCATCCGCTGCTGCCGCCGCTGCTCCATCCGCTGCTG
>CAMBYA010000308.1 GCA_945872035.1 Rhizobium sp. Q54 | reverse complement strand
AATCCAGGTAGCCGTCATAGGCCACCTTCCAGTTCGGGCCGCGCAGCACGCGCGAGTCGAACAGGTACCACTTGTCGAAATTGAAGTGGGACAGCATGTCGTCGTAGCCCGACAGAAAGGCCTCGATGTCGATGGTCGAGTTGGGATCGAGCACCGCCCAGATCAGGCCGGCCCGTTCCAGCGTCGGCAGCGCGGGCAGCGCATACTCGTCGCGGTCGAACTCGCCGAACTCGTTGCTGGCGGCCACGCCTACGAGCTCGCCCTCGTTGTTGTAGGTCCAGCCGTGATAGGGGCAGACGAAGCGGCTGGCCTTGCCGCAGCCGACGTCGCGCAGCTGGGCGCCGCGATGGCCGCAGGCATTCATGAAGGCGCGGGCCTTGCCGTCCTTGCCACGGGTGATCAGCACCGGCGTGCCGAACGGCGTCATCGCCTTGTAGTCGCCCGGGTTCTGTACCTCGGCGCTGGGCGCCAGCATCAGCGGCATCCGCTTGAAGATCAGGTCGATCTCGCGCTTGAAGCGCGCCTCGTCCGTATAGGCGGACGCCGGCACCTTGTAGACGCCCGGCGCCTGCTCCATCGTGCCCGCCTTGTAGTGCTCGATGTTGTGGCGGACGATCTCGACCAGCTTCTCTTTCGACATGACGGATATCCTCGTTTCCTGGGTGCGGAGCGCCTCCGCGAATCATGCGCCACTATATCACGGCCTGCCCGCCGCAAGTGGTACGACACGTGTTATATTATGCACGCTAGCATAAAACCAGTGCTTCGTTAAATGGCGGATGTTGCTGGAAAGCAGCCGGCGCATTAGGGTTTCCGCAGACTTGGGGAGGTATCCGATGACGACATGCCGAAACAGAACAATCCTCGTCGCGCTCTTCGCGGCCCTCACGGTCTGTTTCGCCGCGTCAGGCGCCCGGGCTACGCTGCAGCCGCCGCCGCTCGAAGGCCCGTTGGCGCAGTTCGCAACCCACGACCCCAAGAGCACCCAGACATACAGCTATCTGCTGTGGACGAAAATCCTGGGCACGGTGATCGAGGAAGACGACAAGGGCAATTCCGGCGTCGACTACGGCGCGCTGGGTGTCACTGGCCAGCATGCGCTCGAAAGTTTTGTCGCCGAACTTGCCAGCATTCCGGTATCCACGCTCAACAGGAACGAGCAGCTTGCCTACTGGCTCAACCTGTACAACGCCGCCTCGCTCCGGCTGATGATCGACCAGTTCTTCAACCTTGGCTCGCCGGGACTGGAAATGGCAGGCCGGAACCCGTATGCCACCGAACGATTCAACGTGAAACGGGTCTATACCGGTAAGGAAAATCCCTGGACGGTGCGCAACCTGACCGTCGAAGGCGTGACCTTGTCGTTGAACGACATCGAGCACCGCATCCTCTATGTCCAGTGGCGGGACGAACCGGTCGCCTATGGCCTGTCCTGCCCGCTGCGAGGTTGCCCGGCGCTGTCGCGCCAGCCGTTCCAGGGCGGACTGGCTCACGAGCAATTGCGCGAAGCCGCCAAGCGCTTCATCGCCGACGACGACAATGTGGCGATCAAGGGCGATACGGTGAAAGTGTCGGAACTCTACAAGCAGCCGGTGTTCGGCGGCGAGGCCAAGGTTCCAGACCACCTGCGCCAGTATGCGGACATCTCCCGCAAACGGGATCTCGGGGCGGTGACGCGTGTGGGCGGCTATATGTTCGACTGGAAGCTGGCGGGCAAGCAGCCGCCCGCATCGGTGCGCCTGCCGCAGGGCCAGATGAACCGCGGCGCCGGCGCCGGCGGCCAGATTCAGGAGTAAAACCATGGCACTTCACCCCGCGATCGCCGCTGGCAACGTCGCCGTCATCACCGGCGGCGCCAGCGGCATCGGACTGGCGGCCGCCAAGCGCTTCGCCGGGCTGGGCATGAAGGTTTGCCTCGCCGACGTCAGCGACCGGCTGGACGCCGCGCGTACCGAGGTGGCGGCGCTGTCGCCCGATGTGATCGCCGTGCACACCGACGTCAGCCGCATGGACGAGGTCGAGCGGCTGCGCGACGCGGCGTACGATGCATTCGGCGCGGTCCATGTACTGATGAACAACGCCGGCATCGGCGCGGGCGGCGGCGCGTTCGCCGATCATGACGGCTGGCGGCGGGTGATGGAGGTCAACCTCTGGGGCGTGATCAACGGCGTGCACGCCTTCACCCAGGCCATGATCGATCAGCGAACGGACGGCGCCATCGTCAACACCGGCTCCAAGCAGGGCATCACCTGCCCGCCCGGCAACACCGCCTACAATGTCACCAAGGCGGGCATCAAGGTGCTGACCGAAGGGCTGCAGCACGAGTTGCGCAACACGCCGGGCTGCCGGGTGACCGCGCACCTGCTGGTGCCCGGCTTCACCTTCACCGGCATCACCCAGGGCAACCGGGCGGAAAAGCCGCCGGGCGCATGGACCGCCGACCAGGTGGTCGAGTACGCCATGGACCGGATGGACAAAGGCGATTTCTACATCATCTGCCCCGACAACGACGTCTCCACCGAGCTGGACCGCAAGCGCATCCGCTGGGCCGCCGACGACATCGTCAACAACCGCCCGCCGCTGTCCCGATGGCACCCCGACTACAAAGACGCGTTCGAGGCGTTCCGGCTGGATTAGCCCTGCGGCAACTCGTCGTACTGGGTCAGTTCGACCGGCCCCGCGACAAATTCAGCAAATCGCGGCAGCGCGGCCTTCATGTGCGGCGCGGTGCCGTGGGCATCGATGGCGGCCTGGTCGGTCCAGCGCTCGATGAACACGTACTCGCCTTTCCGCTCGGTGCGGAACAGGCTGTAGAACAGGTTGCCGGGTTCGTTGGCCCGGACGGCGTCGATGACGCCCTTGCAGAACTCCTCGAAGGCCTGTTCCTTGCCGTCCTGGATCTTCACCCGCGCCGTCACGCCGATCATCTGCTCACCATACCTGCTCGAGGACTTCAACCTGCACGTCGCCTTCCAGCATGGCGCCGACCCTGGGCAGGACGGCGGCGACGTGATCCGACTGGCCGTGCGCGGCGAAGGCGTCGCGGTCACGGTAGGCTTCCAGCGCCACGAACACCTGCGGGTCCTGCGTGGCATAGCCGCGGTAGAAGTGATTGCCCGGTTCCTTGGCTTCCACGGTGCGGGTCATGCCCACCATGTGCGTGCGGAACGCGTCGACCTGCTCCGGCTTGATGCGGAGGGTGGCGATAACGCCGATCATGCTCGTCTCCCCTTGTGCGGGCCGAGCATAGCCGCCGGGCGCGAGCGCTGACAACCGGGGTTTGCCGCTAATCCGGTCATTCGCCCGGCGCCGGTTCGGTGC
>CAMBYA010000307.1 GCA_945872035.1 Rhizobium sp. Q54 | reverse complement strand
CCGCGCCATTTTTGCGGGTGACAAGGCCATCCCTTCCGGGCACTGATGGGCGCCGCCGGATTCGGCGCCCATGAAGGATATGGAGGGAAACCCATGGAAGAACGCTTGTTGGGAAATTCCGGCCTGAGGGTTTCCACGCTCGGCCTCGGCTGCAACAATTTCGGCTGGCAGATCGACGTGCCCGCGTCGAAGGCGGTGCTGCACAAGGCGCTCGACCTGGGCGTGACCCATCTCGACACCGCCGACATCTATGGTGACGGCACCCAGGAAAACAACTCCGAAGCCTATCTGGGCCAGCTGCTGGGTCCGCGCCGCAAGGACGTGGTGATCGGCACCAAGTTCGGCCTGAAGACCATGAATCCGGCCGATGGCCTGGCTGGAAGCTCGCGCCGCTACGTCATGCAGGCGGTCGAGGCCAGCCTGAAGCGGCTCAACACCGACTGGATCGACCTCTATTACCTGCACATCCCCGACGGCATCACGCCGACCGAGGAGACGGTGCGCGCGCTCGACGAGCTGATCAAGCAGGGCAAGATCCGCTATGCGGCCTGCAGCAATCTGTCGCCCTGGAAGGTGACCGAGGCGCACTGGACCGCCAAATATCACAATCTCAACGGCTATATCGCCTCGCAGAACCAGTACAGCCTGGTCGCCCGCGACGTCGAAAAGGAGCTGGCGCCGGCGCTGGAAGCGGCGGGCATGGGCCTCGTTCCCTATTTCCCGCTCGCGTCGGGCTTCCTCACCGGCAAGTACAAGCGCGGCGAGGAAAGCGGCAAGGACACCCGCTTCGGCCGCCTCGCCGGCCTGGGCAACGCCTATGCCACCGACGCCAACTGGGCGATCGTCGAGAAGCTGGTGCCGTTCGCGCAGAGCCGCGGCAAGGAACTGCTGGATCTGGCCTTCGCCTGGCTGCTGGCCAAGCGCGGCGTCGCCAGCGTCATCGCCGGCGCCACCAAGCCGGAACAGGTCGAGCGCAACGCCCAGGCCGTGACCTGGAAGCTGACCGCGGATGAAGTGGCGGAAGTCGACGCGCTGTCCAGCAAAGGCTAACCGTATCCTTCACATGACGGCTGCCGGCGACGGACCGCGAAGACAGACGCCAGCCCGGCCGCGACAGGCCCGAGCCGCTGCTCGCCGACCGGCTCGCCGCGATACCGCGCGACCGGTTCGATCATGTCTGGGTATTGAGCGTGCCGCGGAACCGGCAACCGCATGAAAGCTGGCTTCGCCCGCTCTGGACCAGCGAGCAAAACGCGCTTTACCAGATCGTGCCGCCCGGCGATTGAGGCCGGTCAGGCGCGGACGCCGCCGGCGGACTCGCGTCCCGGCTCGGCATCGAAAACCTCGACCGGCTCGTCGAAGTTGATGCGCTCGCGCTCGGTCACGTAGGGCCGGTTCTGCACGGTCGTGTGCACCGAGCCGATATACTCGCCGATGATACCCAGCGCGATGAGCTGAACCGCGCCCAGGAAGAACAGGCCGATCACGACAGGCGCCAGGCCCAGCTCGAATTCGCTCCAGAACACCAGCTTGTAGAACAGGTAGGCGAGCGCGACGACCAGCGAGCCGGCGGCCGTCACGAAGCCCAGCCCGGCGACCAGCCGAAGCGGCACCTTCGACAGGTTGGTGATGCCGAGCATCGCCAGGTCGTAAAGCGTGTACCAGTTGTTCTTGGTGATGCCGCTCTTGCGGCCCGGCTGGACGTAGGGAATTTCGAAACGCTTCAGGCCGATCTCGGCGATCATGCCGCGAAAATAGGGGTAGGGGTCGCCGAAGCGGCGCACCTCCTCGATCACCTTTCGGTCATAGAGCCCGAAGCCGGTGAAGTTCTGGATGGTCTCGATCGACGACAGCCGCTCGACCAGCGCGTAGTAGCGCTTGCGCATCCAGAACACCAGCGGCGACTCTTCAGCGGCGTGCTTGATGCAGAGCACGACCGGGAAGCCTTCTTCCCACTTGGCGATGAACTGGGGAATGAAGGACGGCGGATCCTGGAGGTCCGACGCCAAGGCGATGATCGCATCGCCCCGCGCCTGCAGGATGGCGTGCATGGGAGAGCGGACATGGCCGAAATTGCGCGCGTTGACGATGACCTTGACGTTGCGGTCGGCGGCGGCAAGCCGCTTGAGCACGCCTACGGTACCGTCGGTCGAGCAGTTGTCGATGAAGATGAGCTCGTAGTCGTAGCGGCCGACCGCCTCGAACTGCGCCCGCACCTGGCGATAAAGCTCTTCGACGTTGCCTTCCTCGTTGAAACAGGCAGAGACGACGCTGAGCAGACGCCTTCCGCTCATCTGCGCTCCGGCTTGCCCCAGTCTGCCCGATGCGTGAATGGCCCCAGCTCCATCGATCGCGAACGCGCGGTCGCGTCCGTCAGGGTAAGCTTAGCCCCAAGTCCCCGCCATACAAGCGAGAAAGCGCCTGGCCGCCGCTGCCATAGGGCCGGGTGAGCGCCTCCAGCACATGGCCGTCCGGGTCGAGGAAGTAGACACCGCGGCGGCCATGATTGCGGTATATCTCGCCGGGCCTGGTGCGGGCGGGATCGGCCCGATGGTCCAGCCCCTTTTCCCCGATGTGCCCATAGATGCCGTCGAACTCGGCCTCGCCGACCGGGAAATGATACAGCGGCCTGGGCCCAGGCAGACCCTGTATCTCGGCCATGAAGCCGGCGGAACGCCGCCGGTCGCTGCACCAGACGGTGGTGTGGTTCAGTTCAATGCTCATGCGCCATTCTCCGTCCGATTCTATCGCAGACGATATTGGGCGCAGGCAAGTCAACGTCCGGCCGTCTGCCTCGGCGCCGGTTGCCGCCTCCTGATCCGGGCAACCAGCCGGCGCAGCAGCAGCACCAGCGCGACGACCATCGCAAGCAACAGCAGCGCGATCACGACGGCGGCGGCCGGAAACGCGAAGACCAGCGCCAGCAGGCCGCCTGTCACGATGTCCTCCAGCGTCGAGACGGCGACGTTGCTGAACGGCTCTGGGCTGGTGTTGACCACGGCGCGGGCGCCAGCCTTGGCCCCATGCGCAATGAACGCGCCGCCGCCGCCCAGCAGCAGCGCCACCAGTTGCCAGGCCGGGTCGCCCGGATCGACAACGGCGAGGGCCAGCAGCGCGCCGCCCACGGGGCGAACGAATGTATGCACCGCGTCCCACGCCGAATCCACCCAGGCAACCTTGTCGGCGAGGAACTCGGCGACGAGGCCAATCCCCGCCGCGCCGATCACCCACGGGTTGGCCAGCACGACCAGTCCATTGAGATGTTCAGGCAACTCGAGCCAGCCCAGTTGCATGGCAAGGCCGGTGGCGAATACACAAAGATAGAGGCGCCAGCCCG
>CAMBYA010000306.1 GCA_945872035.1 Rhizobium sp. Q54 | reverse complement strand
GTCCGGTACCTTGTGCGTCTGTTCGTCGCGGGTCATCTGCAGCCGGTGCTCGACCGTGCGCAGGAAACGATAGGCGCCGGTCAGTTCCGCCGCGTCCTCGTCCGAGATGGTGCCGAGGCCGCGCAATACCTCCAGCCCGGCGATCGTCTGCTTCACCCGCAGTTCCGGCGGCCGGCCGCCGGAGATCAGCTGGTGGGCACTGACGAAGAACTCGATTTCGCGGATACCGCCGGGGCCGAGCTTGACGTCCTGGCCGGCGACCTTGATCCCCTGATGACGGTGGTGGCTGTGGATGCGCGCCTTCATGGCGTGGATGTCCTCCAGCGCCACATAGTCCAGGTGCTTGCGCCAGACGAAGGCCTTGATCCGGTCAAGGAAGCCACGCCCGGCGGTCAGGTCCCCGCCCACTGGCCGCGCCTTGATCATGGCGGCCCGTTCCCAGTTCAGGCCGACGCTCTGGTAGTAGATTTCCGCCGCGTCGGCTGAGATCGCCACCGGTGTGGCGCCGGGATCCGGGCGAAGCTGCAGGTCGACCCGGAACACGTAGCCGTCGGCGGTACGCTCCTGCAGCAGCTTCACCAGGTCGCGGGTCATGCGGATGAAGCAGTCATGCGGGTCGCGCCGGCCGATGTAGCGGGTCGCTTCGGTATCGAACAGCACGATCAGGTCGATGTCGCTGGAATAGTTCAGCTCGCGGCCGCCCAGCTTGCCCATCCCCAGGACGATATACCCGGCCTTGCGCCCCAGTTCCGGGGTAGCCGGCGAACCGGTCTCCAGGGTCCACTCCAGGTCGCCCGCTACCATCCGGGCGCGAAGGACATGAGCGACAGCATGGTCGACCGCGAGCTCTGCGAAGTCGCTCAGTGCGGTTGTGACCTGATCCAGCGACCATGCGCCGGAAATGTCGGCGAGCCCGGTGATCAGCGCGACCCTTGTGCGCGCCTGACGCAGCGCCCGCATGAAAGCCTCCTGAGAGTCGATCTTCGGCAGGGCGATTCGAAGCTCGAGGATCAACGCCTCCATCGCCACGCCGGGACCCTTGGCGAGCAGGATTTCCAGGGTCTCCGGGGCCTTCAGCGCGCAGGACGACAGAAACGGGCTGTTGCCGAACACCGCCAGCAGCAGGGCTTCGATTGCCGGGAGGGCGGACATTTCGGCCAGACCGGGATGTTCTCTTGCGATCCCGGTCCGCCAGTCGGCGAGCTTCTGCGGCGCCAACCCGGTGTCGAATGGCTTGGGGAGCTTGTCCAGATCGATTGGCAAGGCTAAGTCTTGCAAGGGGATGGCTCGTCGTTGCTGTGAGGCCACGACACTGCTGAGTTGCGCCGTCCTGGTCAAGCCGCGTCGGCCGGCAGACGGATAGGTGTTCTTGGCGATCGTTCGGTGGATATGGCGGGGTGCGGCGGCAATAGCCCTTCTGGTTATGCTCGCCCTGGCGTTGCTCGTGGGGCGGCTGATGCTGGGCCCGGTCGAGGTCGATTTCCTGCGCCCCACCATGCAGCGGGCCCTCGCCGAACAGCTTGACGGCTTCACCGTGGACTTCGAGCATACCGTGCTGGCATGGGGCGGCTGGCGCCGCGCTGTCGATCTGCGGGTCACCAAGGTCAAGCTGAAGGATCGGCACGGCCTGCCGGTGATCGAGTTGCCGCAGCTGGCGGTGGGCTTCAAGGCGGCGAACCTGCTGCGCGGCAACTATACGCCCCGGCGTATCGAGTTCTTCTCGCCGGTGATCATGCTGTCGCGCAAGGCCGACGGCAGCTTCATCCTGCGCCGCGACGATCGGGTTCAGGAAGGCTCCAAGGTTATCGAGCAGTTGCTGAAATCGATGCTCGAGCCGCCGTCGGACAGCAATGACCTGCGCCGGCTGTCAATCACCGACGCGGTGCTGGATATCGACGATCTCGCCGGAGTGGAAGATTGGCGCGTCAGCGGCGCGACTCTCGATGTGCGGCGCACGGACAAGGGGTTGGCCGCGACCCTGGTGGGCACCCTGTCGGGAGCCAACCGGCGGACGGGGTTCAAGCTCCGGGGCGACATCGTTCGCGGCGCGGACAAGGCCGCGTTCTCGCTCGAAGTGACCAACGCTGTGCCGTCGATGTTTGCGCGGCCGCAGGGCGCGCTGACCGTGCTGCGCGGCTGGAACCTGCCGGTCAGCGGCCGGGTGACCGCCAATGCCAAGCCGGACGGGCATGTCGACCGGATCGATTTCAATCTGACGGCCACAAAGGGGCTGCTGACAATGCCCGCGCTGGCCGCGCCGCTTGCCGTCGACGGTGCGATTCTGAAGGGCAACCTGGATCGGCCATCCGGCAAGCTGGCGCTCGATCTGATCCGGCTGATGGTGGGGCCCGCGGTCATCGCCGGGAAGGGCTCGGCCTTCGCCTCCGCCGCAGGCGAAGGAGGCACGCTGGACGCCACCCTCCAGGGTCTCCCGTTCCAGACGCTCGCGGCCC
Source organism: Rhizobium sp. Q54 (assembly GCA_945872035.1). Taxonomy (GTDB): domain Bacteria; phylum Pseudomonadota; class Alphaproteobacteria; order SMXS01; family SMXS01; genus RI-34. The sequence goes on along the minus strand of CAMBYA010000306.1, from coordinate 889 downwards.
TGTGGCCGCCGGAGTTCAAGACCAACACCCGCAGCTGGATCGCCAGGAACATCACGTCGGGCGTCATCACCGAGGGCCAGTTGACGGTCGATGTGCAACCCACGGCGCCGGAGCAGCCGGTCAGGGTCGATTTCGGGCTCGATTTCCGGTTCGAAGGGCTGGAGGCCCATTACCTGCGACCCATGCCGCCGCTCTCCCGGGCGAAGGGCAGCGGCAGCCTGCGCCCGCAATTCTTCGAGCTTTGGGTCGACGGGGGCGTCATCGCCGATCCGGCGAACAATCTCGAGGTCGAGGTGGCGGGCCTGCATGGGCTGATCGACAATCTCGACCAGAAGGGTGTCCAGGTCGCCGATCTCCTGCTGGCGCTCGACACCAGCGTTCCGCAGCTGCTGACGCTGCTGGACTATAAGCCGATGGGCTACGCGACAAGCTTCGGCGTGAGCCCGCAGGCCATCGCCGGGGACATGCGCGGCAAGGTCCGGTTCCGCATCCCGCTGATCAAGAATCTCGCAATGAAGGACGTGACTTTCCAGGCGTCACTGGTCGCAGAGAGGTTTCTGGTGACCAAGGGCCTGGAGAAGCTGGAGGTGCAACCCGGCGATCTTGAACTGACGCTCGATGCTTCCGGCATCGTCGCCAAAGGCAAGTTCGTCATGCTGGGCGCGCCGACCGACCTGGATTGGACCGAGAGCTTCACCAACAAGTCCGGCATGCCGACACGCTACACGGCGCGCGCCGCCATCGGACCGGAGGCCGCCCGCAAGCTCGGACTGCCGGACGTGTTCGAGATGGGCGGCACCGCCGACATCACCACCGTGCTGGTCGGCAAGGGGTCGAGGATCAGCCAGGGCACGGTGAAAGGCGACCTCAGGAACGCCTCTTTCGCCTT
>CAMBYA010000305.1 GCA_945872035.1 Rhizobium sp. Q54 | reverse complement strand
GCAACCTGGGGGGGGGGGGCGTGATCTGCGGCGCTTCCTTTACGTCGGCCAATCCGTGGCTGGCCGCGTTCACGGAACTCAGGGAAGCCTATTCGCATCCTGAGCCACGAAAAGATTATACCGGCGAACAAAAGCTGTCTGAGATAGGGCTTTTCCTGAACGAGCGGGTGGTTGCCACCTATGACGTGACCTTGAGCGAAAACGGCTTGACCAAACACGCCTTGTCCTATGGACGCTCGGCAGACCTGATACGCGCTGACTTTGATAAATTCTCCCTGCGCGTGGCCGACATAGTTGCACCCTATCTGAATGGGAAGCAGTTACGCGCGAAGGCACGGAGTTGGGCACTCATCTACAAACGCCTTGAACCATAATCCCCGCCGAAGACGAGGGTTGCACCTCAAAATCGCCCAAATACATCGATAAAAACTGCAAAATACGCCATATAAATCTTAATAGTTACGAATACAAATAATATTTAATCGTCAATAAAGATAAAAAACCAATAATTGGGGGAGAATTTTATTTTATTTCTGGGTCGGGGAATCACCAAGAGACTTGGATATCATGCCATGTCATTGAATCCATTCAAGCATATCACCGCCATTCACGCCAATGTCCCGGGGTGGATCATTTCCCTCTGGCTCACCATACATGGCGGCGTGAACGCGGCGCTGGGTCACTAGCCGCTACGGCGAACCGGCGCTGGTGCCGCGCCGGGGCGACGCGCAGTTCGAAAGGGAGGGCGTTGGGGGCCGGACGCTTTCGCCACCGTCTCGCCGCCGCCCCTGGTGGTCGATGGTGGGTTGGTGTCTGGCCCTCCACCCGCGCGAGCCCGCCACGGCGACGCAGATCGTTGCAGCGGACGCGCGCTCGCCGGTCGTGCGCCGGGCAGTCGCCGGCCAGCATACCATTAAGCCGCCATTCACCTCGCGCGGACCATGCTCGGGTTCATGGGGGCGATTCCCGTCCGAGAAGAGTTTGATGGCATCGATCCATAAGCGTCTGAAACACACGGCGTTGTTCGCACTCGTTGCCTTGGGCGCGGTCGGCGCATCCATGTCGGTGGCGTCCGCCGCCTATCTGACCCAGTCGTGCGACCGCGATGGCCGTGACTGCGTGACGCTGCGCTGCGAGGACGATGGCGACGGCTGCCGCCCGGCCGGCAACAGCTATCGGCAGTCCGATGACGATGAAGATCAGCCGGGCGATAGTCCCTTTGCCTGCGCGCCGTCCGGCAATGGCCCGCCAGCCGATGACGAAACACGGATATACGCGCCGACCGATGACGAACGCTATGGTGTCTGGGATTCAGGCCAAGACGACGATTGGGACGAGCACAGCCGCTATGATGACGACGACAGCGCTGATCCTGGCAGTTACCGGGTTCGCGAACCCGGTCGCTAGTTGCCGAGGCCGAACCGGGCCAGCTTGCTGTCGATCTGCTCGATGTCGGCCGTCACGTTAGGGCGCTCTATGGAACCGCGCATCCGGCGGCGGCGGTCCAGTTTCTCGGCCGCGCCCTTCGGCATCATGTCCATGGTGATGACGCCCTGGGTGACCAGCACTTCGATCAGATCCTCCAGGACCCGAACGAAATCCTTGTCCTGCTCGTCCATGATCTTGTCGAGGAGATGCTGCTGCATTGTCGCCCCACCACTGTTGCGATGCCTGAAGGATCAAATTTGACGAGAATCGTGGCGATTGTGTGGAGCGATTTTGGCTTAACTATGGGTGGTGGCTTAGCCCCACAGATTTCCATCCGGCGGATACATCATGCCGTTCTCGTAGCGGATGGCGTGGTCCCGGTCCCTCGCCAGCAGCCACGCCCCGTCGAGATCGATCCATGAGGAGTCCTGCGCCACAAGCATGGCCGGCGCCATGGCCAGCGAGGTGCCGAGCATGCATCCGACCATCAGCTTCAGACCGCGCTTGCGGGCGGCGTCAGCCGTCGCCAGCGCCTCGGTCAGGCCGCCGGCCTTGTCGAGCTTGATGTTGACCGCCTGGTACTTGCCGACCAGGTCGTCGAGGCTGTCGCGGTCGTGCAGGCTTTCGTCGGCGCACAGCGGGACCGGGCTGGAATAGCCCCGCAGATCCTCGTCCCTGCCGGCGGGAAGCGGCTGCTCGATCAGGTCGACCCGCAGCAGGGCGAAGCGCGGCGCCAGATAGTCCAGCCTTTCGATGGTCAGCGCCTCGTTGGCATCGACGATCAGCCGCGACCGTTGCGCGGCGGCGCTGACCGCGCGGATACGGGTCAGGTCGTGCTCGTCGCCGGCCAGCTTGATCTTCAGCAGCGGCCGGTCGGCGACCGCCTCTGCCGCCGTCAGCAGGTTCTCGGGCGTGTCGATGCTGAGGGTGAAGGCGGTCACCAGCGGCCCCGGTTTGTTCTTGTTCGCACGTCTCCAAACAGGTGTGCCGGTTTTTTTCGCTTCCAGGTCCCAGAGCGCGCAATCGAGCGCGTTGCGCGCCGCGCCGTGGGGCAGAAGGGCCTGCGCCGCCGCGCGGTCGGCGCCTGATTCCACGGCATGCCGAATGGCTTCGAGCTGGGCCGTCACGCTCTCGGCGCTCTCGCCATAGCGCACATTGGGGCCGCATTCGCCGCGCCCGACATGGCCGTCCTGCTCCAGTTCGACGACCACCACATCGGTCTCCGTCGCGGAGCGGCGGGAGATGCGGAAGACGCCGGCGACCGGCCATCGTTCGGTACGGATTCGGTAGATCATCGCTGGAAGTTACCGGGTGGACACGACATGATACCCCCGACCATAAACGGGAGTGCCCTGGATGTCACAAGAAGCCACCGCAACCAAGACCGAACCGGAAGTCCTGCTGGATATCCGTGATCATATCGCCACCATCACGCTCAACGCGCCGCAGCGGATGAACACCATTTCCGGCCCCATGCTCGACCTGCTGGCCAGGACCCTGGTCGAGGTGGACGCCAACTCGGACGTGCGGGTGGTTGTGCTGACCGGTGCCGGCCGCGCGTTCTGCGCCGGCCTCGACCTGGGCGGCGCCAAGCAGGGCTCGACCGGCATGTCGGGCGCGTCGACGTCCAGCACCATCAGCATTCGCGACACGCCGCCGACCGTGCTGCACAACATGGACACGCCGGTGATCTGCGCCCTCAACGGCGGCGCCGCCGGCTACGGCATGGACCTCGCCATGGGCTGCGACATCCGCGTCATGGGCGAGGGCGGCAAGTTGGCCGCCGCGTTCACCAAGCGCGGCCTGCTGCCGGAATCCGGCGGCACCTGGATCCTGCCGCGCCTGCTCGGCTGGGCCAAGGCCGCCGAGCTGGTGTTCACCGGCCGCACGCTGGGCGCCGCCGACTGCCTGGAGCTGGGCCTGGTCAACC
>CAMBYA010000304.1 GCA_945872035.1 Rhizobium sp. Q54 | reverse complement strand
AATCGCGAACAGCGCGGCGCCCGCGGCCGAGGTCGCCAGGCTCGTTGGCGTCAGATAGGGACCGCCCAGCGCCTGTATCTTCATGGAGAGAAGCGCCCCCATCGCGGCGCCCGCCACCCCGAAAGCTGCCGCGGTGATCGGCCGCGCGGTCTTTTCGACCGGGTAGAAGAAGTAAACCAACAGGCCTGTCAAGAGGCCCACTGAAAGTTTGGCCAACCAGTCCATGTGCGAAATCTCCCGGCGCCGCCCAGCGCCATTTACCCGGAAAAATCCTGTCACAAATCGCAGTCCGAGTCAGTAGCGCTGTCGTAACGGTCCACGACGCTCGGCCGGCCTGCGCGCGGGCGTTGAGATACGCCACCCGCTCCATTAGAAGTGTTGTTCGCATTCACTCCCCGAAGAGTCCCTCCATGGCCATCATGTCCGACATCTGGATCCGCGAGCAGGCGCTTGCCAACGGCATGATCGAGCCGTTCGTCGAGAAGCAGCAGCGCCAGGGCGTGATCTCCTACGGCCTGTCGTCCTACGGCTATGACGCGCGGGTGTCCGACGAGTTCAAGGTGTTCACCAACGTGGATTCGGTGATCGTCGACCCCAAGGAGTTCTCCAAGCAGAGTTTCGTCGACCGGCCGGGCGACGTCTGCGTCATCCCGCCCAACTCCTTCGCCCTCGCCACCACGGTCGAGTATTTCCGCATCCCGCGCGACATCCTGGTGATCTGCCTGGGCAAGAGCACCTATGCCCGCTGCGGCATCATCGTCAACGTCACGCCGCTGGAGCCCGAATGGGAAGGCCACGTCACCCTGGAATTCTCCAACACCACGCCGCTGCCCGCCAAGATCTATGCCAATGAAGGCGCATGCCAATTCCTGTTCCTGAAGGGCAACGAGCCCTGCGAGACGTCCTACAAGGACAAGGCGGGCAAATACATGGGACAGCGGGGCGTGACCCTGCCGAAGCTGTAGCCATGGATCAGCTCGTCATCCGCGGCGGCAGGCCGCTGCGCGGCAAGATATCGATCAGCGGCGCCAAGAACGCGGCGCTGCCGCTGATGGCCGCCAGCCTGCTGACGGAAGAGACCCTCACGCTCCACAACATCCCGGCGCTCGATGACATGGCCACCATGTCGGACCTGCTGACCAGCCTGGGCGCCGCTGTCGAGGAAGTCGAAGGCTCCAACCGGGGCCGCACCCTCAAGCTGACCGCGAAGCCGCCGCTGTCCACCGTCGCGCCCTACGAGATCGTCAACCGCATCCGCGCCTCGGTGCTGGTGCTGGGTCCGCTGCTGGCGCGCACCGGCGAGGCGACCGTCTCCATGCCCGGCGGCGACGCCATCGGCATCCGCCCCATCGACCAGCACCTGAAGGGCCTCGAGGCCATGGGCGCGAAGATCGAGCTGAAGGGCGGCAACGTCATCGCCCATGCCCCCGGCGGCCTCAAGGGCGCCACCATCCGCTTCCCGTTCGTGTCGGTGGGCGCCACCGAGAACCTGCTGATGGCCGCAGCCCTCGCCAGGGGCACCACGATCATGGAGAACGCCGCGCGCGAGCCCGAGGTTACTGACCTGGCCCAGTGCCTCGTTGCCATGGGCGCCAACATCCACGGCATCGGCACCGAGTGCCTGGTGATCCAGGGTGTTGACGCGCTGCATGCGGCCGAATACACCGTGATGCCCGACCGGATCGAGGCCGGCACCTACGCGGTCGCCGCGGCGATCACTGGCGGCGAGCTTGTGCTGGACGGCGCAAATGTGGATCATCTCGGCTCGGTGTTCGAATCGCTGGCCAAGGCTGGCGTCAACATCTCCAACGGCCTGGGCAAGGTGCGCGTGTCCCATCCGACCGGACGCTGCAAGGGATTCGACGTCATCACCCATCCGTTCCCCGGCTTCCCCACCGACATGCAGGCCCAGTTCATGGCGCTGATGGCCGTAGCCGACGGCGCGTCACTGATTACCGAGACGATTTTCGAAAACCGCTTCATGCACGCGCCCGAGCTGGCGCGCATGGGCGCCGACATCACCGTGCACGGCAGCTCGGCCATGGTGCGCGGCAACCCGCGGCTGCGCGGCGCGCCGGTGATGGCGACCGACCTGCGCGCCTCGGTCTGCCTGGTGCTGGCCGGCATGGCCGCCGAAGGCGAGACCGTCGTCAACGGCGTCTATCATCTCGACCGCGGCTACGAGAAGCTGGAAGAAAAGCTGCGCGCCGTCGGCGCCGATATCCGCCGTACCCAGGACGACAGGGCCATCGTGCCATGAGGACGCTCCAGTCATGAAGCTACGCGCCGAGAATGCCGAGGACATCGCCGTGATCGGCGGCTATCTGCAGGACGCCGCGCTCAAGGTATCCGACCTGGCCTGGCTGCCGGCAGCCAACCGCTTCGCGCTGGTCTGCAACCGGTTCATGTGGGAACGGCCTGGCCCACCGCATTACCGCACCCGGGCCGGCCTGCATTTCGAGACCGTCAGCGCCGCGAAAGTACGCGGCGTGCCGCAGCAGTCGAAGGATCACGTGCTGGACCTGCTGACCATCCATGCCGTCGAGCAGCAGGGCCGCGCCCTGATCACGCTCAGCTTCGCGGGCGGCGCCGACATCCGCCTGGAAGCCGAGTTGGTCGAAGCCGGCATGAACGACCTTGGCGAGCCCTGGGAAACGCCGCACCGGCCGGCGCATCAGGATTAACCGGCCGCAGGCTCCGTCCCCACATAGCGCGCCCTTGGCCGGATCAGCGCCCCGGTCTCGGTCTGCTCGATCGCGTGGGCGATCCAGCCCGTCGTCCTGCCCAGCGCGAAGATGGCGAACGCCGCTTCCTGCGACAGACCGAGCGTGTGCGCCAGCGCCGCCAGCGCGCCGTCCACATTGAGCAGCATGCCGCCCGCCGCCTCGGCGGCTTCTATGGTCCGCAGCAATGCCCCGGAGGGTACATGGGCGGCCCTCAGCGCATGGGCGCGGATGTCGCCGTCCGGATAGAGCGCGTGGTGCAGTCCCCAGATCGGCTCGCCGCGGGCCAGGCGCGCGGCGAAAAATGCCGCCGGATCAGGCGCCGCGAGCGCCTCGGCGAACATGACGACGGTGCGCATGGTCATCCCGCCGTGCCGCGGCCCCGTCAGCGCCGCGAGCCCCGCCATCAGCGCCGCCGGCAAGCTCGCACCGGTCGATGCCACCACGCGCACTGCGAAGGTTGAGGCGTTCAATTCATGATCGGCCAGCAGCACCAGCGCGCGGCGGACCAGATCCGCCCCCTTCGGCTTCAGCCTCCAGGCGGCGGCCGCCGCTTCGTGGATGGGACCGCTCACCTCGCGCCCCAGCACCGTGCCCGCCAACCCCCGCAAAAGGCTCGCGCCCTCCGCGACGATGGCGTGCCGGCTGC
>CAMBYA010000303.1 GCA_945872035.1 Rhizobium sp. Q54 | reverse complement strand
CCGTTCATGCCAGAAACCTCATGCCGAAGTCCTCACGACCGCCCCCTGAAATAGCGGCTGGCGAAACGGTCGAACATCATCACCGGCACGACCAGCAGGGCCAGCATGGCGACGGCGACGGCCGATGCCATGGGCCAGTCCCGGTTGCTGAAGAACTCGGCCCAGAGCACCTTGCCGATCATCGGCGAGCCCAGGCCACCCAGCAACTCGGGGATGACGAACTCGCCGACTGCCGGGATGAACACCAGCAGCGAGCCGGCGACCACGCCTGGCATCGAGAGCGGCAGCGTCACCCGCAGGAACGCCTTCCAGGGCTTTGCGCCCAGGTCGCTGGCGGCTTCGAGGAGGCTCGGATCCATGCGCTCCAGCGCCGCGTAGATCGGCAGCACCATGAACGGCAGATAGGAATAGATGATGCCGATATAAACCGCGGTCGGCGTGTACATGATGGCGATCGGCTGGTCGATGACGCCCAGCGCCATCAGCACGTTGTTGATCAGTCCGTTGTCCTTCAGGAAGCCGATCATGGCGTAGATGCGGATCAGGAACGACGTCCAGAACGGGATGATGATCAGCATCAGCAGCAGGTAGCGCCAGCGCAGCGGGCTGCGCGCGATGCCGTAGGCCATGGAGTAGCCGATCACGACCGAGATCAGCGTCGAGATCGCCGCGATCTTCACCGAGTTCAGGTAGGCGACCACGTACATGTTGTCGCGCAGCAGCAGCCCGAAATTGGAAAACGTCAAATGGATCTGGAGCTTGGCGTCCTCGGCGAACCTCAGGATCGGTTCGTAGGGCGGAATGCCCATGACGCTTTCCGACACGCTGATCTTCACCACGATCAGCAGCGGCAGCAGGAAGAACAGCGCCAGCCAGCCATAGGGAATCGCCAGCGCCGTCAGCCGGCCCGCCGCGCCGGGCTGGTTCAGCCTGCGGACGACGGCGGAAAAGGACTTGGCTGGCGATCTCATGTGACAGGCGATCTCATGTGACAGGCGATCTCATAGGACCAGCATGATGCCGTTGTCGGGGTGCCACTGGAACCGCACCCTGTCATCCCAGGTCAGCGGCGCGTCGGCGGTGTGCAGCAGGTTGGCGCGGGTGAACTGGACCCTTTTCCCGGACATCAACTCGACATGGTAGACCGACACGTCGCCCAGATAGGCGATTTCGCGCACGATGCCTTCGGCCGTGTTGAACCCCGGGTCCGGGCTGCCGCTCGGCAACACCTGGATTTTCTCGGGACGGACCATCACGGTGACAGACGCGCCCTTGGCCACGGCGCCGCCGCTGCCGACGATGATGTCGCCGCCGAGGTCGGGCGACGCGATGCGGGTCTGGTCCGAACTCACCTCGGTCACCAGGCCGTCAAACAGGTTGGCGGTGCCGATGAAGTCGGCGACGAAACGGGAATTGGGATACTCGTAGACCTCGGCCGGCGCGCCGACCTGCTCGACCATGCCGGCATTCATCACGCAGACGCGGCTGGCCATGGTCATGGCCTCTTCCTGGTCGTGGGTGACGATGACGAAGGTCATGCCCAGCTTTTCCTGGATGTTGACCAGCTCGAACTGGGTCTGCTCGCGCAGCTTGCGGTCGAGCGCGCCCAGCGGCTCGTCGAGCAGCACCAGCTTGGGCCGCTTCACCAGCGCCCGCGCCAGCGCCACGCGCTGCCGCTGGCCTCCCGAAAGCTGGTCGGGCTTGCGCTTTGCCAGCGCCCGGATCTGCACCAGATCGAGCATCTCGGCGACCCGGTCGGCGATCTCGGCCTTGCCGACGCCGTCCTGCTCCAAGCCGAATGCGACGTTCTGGCCCACCGACATGTGCGGGAACAGGGCGTAGGACTGGAACATCATGTTCACGGGGCGGCGATAGGGCGGGATGTCGGCCATGTCGACGCCGTCGATGAATATCTTGCCGTCGCTGGGCGTCTCGAACCCGGCCAGCATGCGCAGCAAGGTGGTCTTGCCGCAGCCCGATGCACCCAGCAGCGCGAAGAACTCACCCCGGTATATATTGAGGTCGACACCGTTGACCGCCGCTACGTCGCCGAAGTGCTTCGATACGCCCTGGATGCGCACGAAGGGCTGCGCCTTGGGGTCGGTCCACGGCTTGTCCTGTAGACCGCCGGACCCGACGGCCAACTATTGGGTCTCCGTCTTGAGCGTGGCCCAGGCGCGCGTGCGCTCGCGTTCGTAGTCCTTCTCGGCGGGCGGCACCGAGAAGCCCTTGGCGCGCTCCTCGTCGGACGGATAGATGAACGGGTCGGACTTGATCGCCTCGTCCACTTTCTCCAGCGACGCCGGCACGGCGTTGGCGTAGCCGGTGGTGTTGGTGATCGGCGCCACGACATCGGGCCGCATCATGTAGTTGATGAAGATGTGTGCGTTGTTCGGATGGGGCGCGTCTTTTGGAATCGCCATGGTGTCGATAACGAAGGCCGTGCCCTCCTTGGGGAGGAGCGCGAGGATTTCAACACCGTTGCCGGCTTCCTTGGCCCGGTTGCGGGCCTGGATCAGGTCGCCGCCATAGCCTTGCGCCACGCACAGGTCGCCATTGGCCAGGTCGTTGATGTAGGACGACGAGTGGATGTATTTCAGGTTCCCGCGGATTTTCTGCAGCGCCTCCGCGGCGGTCGCCAGATCAGCCGGGTCCTGGCTGGTCGGGTCCTTGCCGAGCCAGGCGAGCACCGCCGGGAAGACGTCGACAGGATCGTCCAGCAGGCTGATGCCGCACTGCTTCAGCTTCGCGGTCACCTCGGGACTGAACAGCAGGTCGCCGCTTCCCTCCGGCACGGCGCCCAGTACCGCCTTCACCTTGTCGACGTTGATGCCGATGCCGGTGGCCGCCACCATGTAGGGGACGCTATAGGCGTTCTCCGGATCGTTCTTGGACATGGTTTTCAGGATGGCCGGCGACAGGCCCGCGTAGTTGGACAGCTTGGCCTTGTCGAGCGGCTGGTAGATACCGGCCTTGATCTGCCGGGCGAGGAACGGCGTCAGCGATGGAAACACGACATCGTAGCCCGACTGTCCCGCGAGCAGCTTGGCCTCGAGCATCTGCATGGAATCGTAGACGTCGTAGCGGACCTTGATGCCGGTTTCCTTCTCGAAATTGGCGAGCGTGTCGGCCGCGATGTAGTCGGACCAGTTGTAGACGTTGAGGACTTTCTCCTCCTCGCCTGCCTTCGCGCCCTCGCCCTTGTCGCCGCCCTTGTCGTTGCCGCAGGCCGCCAGCGTGCCGCCCATGATCACGAGAAAGCACAGAGCAATCCAGTTCCGCATCAGAAGACACTCCGTCGATACTATCCGGGCCGAAGACCGGCTACCCCCAAAAGTACGACCGCCGCAGCGGGCGTCCCGATATCCTGAACTCTGCGGAC
>CAMBYA010000302.1 GCA_945872035.1 Rhizobium sp. Q54 | reverse complement strand
GCCAACCACGCCGAGGACCGGTTCCTGTTCGTCGACCTGACCTTCGTCGAGCTGGTGGAACGGCTGATCGGTCGGATGCCCTCGGTGGAGGCGGTGATCATCCTCACCGACGCAGCACACATGCCGAAGACCTCGCTGCCGAACGTGCTTTGCTACGAGGACCTGCTCGCCGCCGAGGACGACGACTTCGCCTGGCCGCAGTTCGACGAGAACACGGCGTCGTCGCTCTGCTACACATCGGGCACCACCGGCGATCCCAAGGGCGTGCTCTATGCGCACCGGTCGACCGTGATCCACACCTATGCGGCGTCGCTGCCCGACGTACACGCGTTCAGCGCCTGGGACGTGATCCTGCCGGTCGCGCCCATGTTCCACGCCAATTCCTGGGGTATTCCCTACTGTGCGGCGGCGGTCGGCGCGAAGCTGGTGCTGCCGGGACGCGACGTGAGCGGCGCCACCATCCATGCGTTGATGCTGAAGGAAGGCGTAACCCATTCTGCAGCAGTTCCAACCATCTGGCTCGACTTCCTCAACCAGGTCGAGAACTCGGACAAGGGCACCGGCAAGCTCAACCGGGTCTGCGTCGGCGGCACCGCCCCGCCCCGCAGCATGATCGAGCGCTTCCACAAGCTGGGCATCCAGGTGCGCCAGGGCTGGGGCATGACCGAGATGAGCCCCATGGGCACCTTCGCCACCCTTAAGCGCGACATGCTAGAGTGGCCGGAGGACGAGAAGCTCGACGTGCTGGTCAAGCAGGGCCGCGGCGCGTTCGGTGTGCAGATGCGCATCGTCGATGATGCGGGGACCGTGCTGCTGCGCGATGGCAAGACGTTCGGCAATCTCCAGGTGCGCGGGCCGTGGGTGACCTCGGGCTATTTCAAGCGCGACGACAGCCCGATCGATGCCGACGGCTGGTTCAACACCGGCGACGTGGCGACCATCGATCCGCGCGGCTTCATGCAGATCACCGACCGGGCCAAGGACGTCATCAAGTCCGGCGGCGAATGGATCAGCTCCATCGAACTGGAGAATGCCGCCATGGGTTTCCCCGGCGTGGCGGAAGCCGCGGTGATCGGCGCCCATCACCCCAAATGGGACGAGCGCCCCCTGCTGGTGGTGGTGCCCAAGGGCGCGCCGCCGGACAAGCGGGCGCTGATCGACTACCTGAGCGGCCACGTCGCCAAATGGTGGCTGCCCGACGACGTGGTGTTCGTCGAGGAACTGCCGCACACAGCCACCGGCAAGGTGCAGAAGACAGCACTGCGCGAGCGGTTCAGGGATTACAAGCTGCCCACCATCTGAAGGGACCGCCATGACCAACCGCCAGTTCATGCACGCGCGCATCCCGAGCGGCCCGCTGACCGCGGACTGCTTCCATCTGCGGACGGGCGAAGTCCCCAAGCCGGGCGACGGCGAGGTGCTGCTGAAGGCCCGCTACATTTCGCTCGATGCCGCCAACCGGGCGTGGATGCAGGGCGCCACCTACCGTGACGCCATCGAGGAAGGCACGGTGATGGCGGGCGGCGCGCTCGCGGAAGTGGTCGAGTCTCGGCATCCGGATTTCAAACCGGGCGACCTCATCTCCGGTGACTGCGGATGGCAGGATTATTCCGTAAGACCTGGAAAGAGCTTAACGAAGCAGCCGCACATGGAGCCGCTGCCGCACCTGCTGAGCGTCTACGGCATCACCGGCCTGACTGCCTATTTCGGCCTGCTCGACGTCGGCCAGCCCAAGCCGGGCGAGACGGTGGTGGTATCGGCGGCGGCCGGCGCCGTAGGCAACATCGTCGGCCAGATCGCAAAGATCGTCGGTTGCCGCGTGGTGGGCATCGCCGGATCGGATGAGAAATGCCGCTGGCTGACCGACGAACTGGGCTTCGACGCCGCCGTGAACTACAAGGCCGGCCCGGTCTACAAAAGCCTGAAGGCCGCCTGTCCGGACGGCATCGACGTCTATTTCGACAATGTTGGCGGCGACATCTTCGAGGCGGTGCTGTTCCAGATGAACCTGATGGGGCGCATCGCCTGTTGCGGCGCGGTGTCTGCCTATGACGGCACGCCGCCCGCCCACGGCCCGCGCGGCGTGCCCGGCATGTTCGTGGTCAAGCGTCTGACCGTTCGGGGCTTCATCGTGTCGGACTTCTTCGCCAAGCGGGACGAAGCACTGGCCCAGCTCCAGGCCTGGGTGACGGATGGCAGGCTGAAAGTCTACGAGGATATCGTCGATGGATTCGAAAGCCTGCCGGAGGCGTTAATCGGCCTGCTGCACGGCGAGAACCGGGGCAAGCGCATGGTGAAAATCGACTGATGACCCGTTGAACACCGGGGCAACGATCCCCAATTGAGTCCGTGCGGAAAACTTTCAGTAATTGAGGGACACGACATGGACCCGACCAAGCTGCTCGACCAATTCCTCGGCGCCGACGCCAAGGCCGCCCTCGGCCAGGCCGGCGGCTTCGCCAAGGAGAAGATGGGTGGCATGGGCGGCATGGGCGGGCTCGCAGGCGGTGCGGCAGCCGGCGGTCTGGTCGCGCTGCTGTTCGGCAGCAAGAAGGTTCGCAAAATGGCGGGCGGCGTCGTGGGTTATGGCGGCGCGGCGGCGCTTGGCGCACTCGCCCTCAAGGCCTACCAGAATTATCAGGAAGGCAAGTCTGTCATCGGCGCGCCGCGGCCGACGCAGGCCGAGATTGCGCACACCTCGCCCCTCGCCCTGCCCACCGCGACGCCCGCCGCCAACGGCCAGCCGTTCGAGCTGTCGCTGATCAAGGCGATGATCGGCGCCGCCAAGGCGGACGGCCATGTTGATGCCGAGGAACAGAAGCTGGTGTTCGAGCAGGTCGAGCGGGCTGGCCTCGACGCCGAGGCCAAGGCGTTCGTGTTCGACGCGCTCTCCGGCCCGGCCGACCTGGCGGGCATCGCCGCCAGCGCGAGCACGCCCGAGCAGGCCAGCGAGCTTTACCTGGTGTCACGTCTCGCCATCGATCCGGACCATCCGGCAGAGCGCGCCTATCTGGAGGCGCTGGGCCACCGGCTCAAGCTGCCCGCCGACCTGATCGCCCATCTGGAGCGGCAGGCCGAAGGCGCCCTCCAGCCCGCTACCTGAGCCACAGGATTACCGCTAGTCTCCTGTCCGGGGAACTGGATGGGAGGAAGGGCATGCCGCGCATGGGGGCGAGCCGGCGGTCGCTGCTGATCGCCGGACTTTTGCTGGGTCTTTCAGACAGCGCCTTGGCCGAAAAGTCGCTCGTTGTCCAGACAACGGATGGCCCGGTCCAGGGCTCTCTGCAGGACGGCATGGCCGCGTTCAAGGGCATCCCCTTCGCCGCGCCGCCGGTTGGCGCCTTGCGCTGGCGGCCGCCGCAGCCGGCGACGCCGTGGACGGAGCCGCGCGACGCGACC
>CAMBYA010000301.1 GCA_945872035.1 Rhizobium sp. Q54 | reverse complement strand
AGATCATGGCCGAGTCCGGTGTCCTCCGGCAGGTGCTGCCCGAGGCGGGCGCGCTGCGCTGCTTCGAGAGGCTGGTCGATATGGGCGAGGGTGATGCGCTGCTGCGGCTCGCCTCACTGACCAGCCGGCGCGCCGATGTGCTCACCGGACTCGCCGGGCGCTGGAAGCTGTCGACCCGCGAGAAGGTGCGGCTCCGCTGCATGGCGGCCGGAGAGGCGGACGTGCCGGCCGATCTCTCCGACAACGAGGCGCGGGCGCAGGTCTACTGGCTTGGTCCGGACCGCTTCCGCGACCTGGTGCTGCTCGCCTGGGCGGCGGATGGCGAGGACCGCCGGCATCTGGTCGTGCTGGCCGACAGATGGTCCGCGCCCAGGTTCCCGCTCAAGGGCGCCGATCTGCTGGGACAGGGCATCCCGGCTGGCGAGAGGGTCGGCGCGCTGCTCCGGACCCTGGAGCGGCATTGGGTCGAGGAAGGCTTCGAGCCCAGTCGGGCCGAGCTGCTGGCGCGGATACAGGACATCGACTAGCGTTTTTTCAGGGCAGGGTGAGGTCAATGGCTACAGAAGGCATCTTCAATTTCATCCAGGTCAGCGACCGAATCGGCACCGGCGGGCAGCCGACGAGGGAGCAGCTGGAGGCGGCGCGCGACGAGGGGTACAAGGCCGTCATCAACCTGGCGCCGAACGACACTGAGAACTTCGCACTGGCCGACGAGGAAAGCGTCGTGACGGACCTCGGCCTCGACTACCATCACATTCCCGTGGCCTGGACCGATCCCCGGCCCGAGCAGTTCGCCGCCTTCTGTGCCGCCATGGACTCGGTCGGCGACAGGAAGGTGCTGATACACTGCGCCGCCAACTACCGCGTGACAGCGTTCTTTTCCTCATATGCCATCAAGCGTCTGGGCTGGACGATCGCGCAGGCGGACGCGCTGGTATCGCGGATATGGAATTCCAATCCGCGCTACGCCATGGACGAAACCTGGCGTACTTACATCGCGGCGATCAGGACGCCTTAGGGAAGGCCGTCCAGATCACGGCCACTTCACCTCGGGCGGCAGCGACATCAGGATGGCGTCCACATTGCCGCCGGTCTTCAGCCCGAAGGTCGTGCCCCGGTCGTAGATGAGATTGAACTCCACATAGCGGCCGCGCCGGACGAGCTGGTGCTCGCGCTGCTCATCGGTCCATTCGTCGTTCATGTGGCGGCGGACGATCTTCGGATAGACGTCAAGGAAGGCGCGGCCGACGTCCTGGGTAAAGGCGAAATCCGCCTCCCAGTCGCCGGTATCGAGCGAGTCGTAGAAGATGCCACCGACACCGCGCGGCTCGTTGCGGTGCTTCAGGAAGAAGTACTCGTCACACCATTGCTTGTACTTCGGGTAGTAGGCCGGATCGTGCTTGTCGCAGGCCTGCTTCAGCGCGCCGTGGAACTGGTCCGTGTCCTCGTCATCCGGAACCATCGGCGTCAGGTCGGCGCCGCCGCCGAACCAGCCGCGCGTGGTGATGATGTGGCGGGTGTTCATGTGGACCGCCGGCACCAAAGGCGACCGCATGTGCGCGACCAGGGAGATGCCGCTGGCCCAGAAGCGCGGATCCTCCTCGGCGCCCTGCATGTTCTTGGCGAAATCCGGCGAGAACTCGCCCGCGACGGTCGAGACGTTGACGCCGACCTTTTCGAACACCCGGCCCTTCATCACCGCCATCACGCCGCCGCCACCGCCCGGCCGGGTCCATTCGGTGCGCTCGAAGCGGCCGGCCCGCCGGTCGCGCAGCGGGCCGCGCAGCTCATCCTCGATCATCTCGAACGTCGAGCAGATGCGGTCGCGAAGGCTGTGGAACCACATGCGGGCCCGCACCTTGTGCTCGTCGGGAACATACGTCATCGCTTCTCCCCTGATGTCGGCAACTCCCCTGCCGGAAAGCGCCCAGCCGGAAATTCCCCAGTTTGGCGCAGCGCCTCTCCCAATACCATCGCCGCCGCCACCGCCACGTTGAGCGAGCGCAAGCCCGGGGCCATCGGAACGGCGACCCGGGCATCGGCCCGCGCGTGGACTTCGTCGGGCACGCCCGCCGACTCCCGGCCGAGCAGCAGCACGTCGCCGGGCGCGAAGCGGAAGCCGGTATAGGCGACGTCCGCGCGCGTCGTCAGCAGCACCAGCCGGCCGGAACTGGCCACCAGAAACGCTTCCCAACTCGCATGAGCGGTATAATCCGCGTGATTGAGATAATCCATGCCCGACCGCCGAAGGGTTCTCTCGCCAAAGGGGAACCCGCACGGCTCGATGATGTCGGCGGGCACGCCGAGGCAGGCGGCCATGCGCAGCAGCGTGCCGACATTCTGCGCGATGTCAGGCTGATAAAGGGCGATCCGCATTACGGGACGTTGGGCGGATCGCCGACCTGCGTCAAGCGCCGCCTCGGCGTCCGCGAGGGCACAGATTTGCAAGCATCCCGACTGGACAATTGCTTTTGATGGTGCCAAAACACGCCTGCCACATCAGGGGCGGGGATGCCCCACATACACAAAAAGAAGCAGAACGGGTGGGTCTGAATGTCCACGACTGATTCAACGAGCGAGCACCACGGCGAAGGCGTGAAGCGCAGGGATTTCCTGTTCATCGCCGCCGGAGGCTTCGGCGCCGTCGGCGCCGCCGCAGCGGTCTGGCCGCTGGTCGACAATCTCAATCCTTCGGCCGACGTGCTGGCCCTGTCGACCGTCGAGGTCGACATTTCCAAGGTCCAGGTCGGCCAGAGCATCCGCGTCAAGTGGCGCGGCAAGCCGGTGTTCATCCGCCACCGGACCGAGGACGAGGTCGCCAAGGCCAAGGCCGTTGACATCAATGAACTCAAGGACCCCCAGACCGACGCAGAGCGCACCAAGCCGGGCCACGAGGCCTGGCTGGTCATGGTCGGCGTCTGCACCCATCTGGGCTGCATCCCGCTCGGCGAGCAGGGCGAATTCGGTGGATGGTTCTGCCCGTGCCACGGTTCGGACTACGATACCTCGGGCCGTATTCGCAAGGGACCGGCGCCGGCCAATCTCGCGGTGCCGGAGTACACGTTCCTGAACGATACCCGCGTCCGCATCGGCTAAAGGGGGAAACCAATGCACTCAACTCGCCCCTTCGAGCCGAAGAACGGCTTCGTCAAGTGGTTCGACCGGCAGCTGCCGCTGTTCAGCGTGCTGCATGGCGCGCTGGTCTCCTATCCGACGCCCAAGAATCTGAACTACTGGTGGAGCTTCGGCTCGCTCGCCGGCCTCATGCTCGGCGTCCAGATCATCACCGGCATCATCCTGGCCATGCACTACACGCCGCACACGTCGATGGCCTTCGCGTCCGTCGAGCACATCATGCGCGACGTCAACTATGGCTGGCTGCTGCGCTACGTGCACGCCAACGGCGCGTCGTTCTTT
>CAMBYA010000300.1 GCA_945872035.1 Rhizobium sp. Q54 | reverse complement strand
CCTTCCCCACCGCCATGCACGTGGCCGCCTGCCGGGCGCTCACCGACGGGCTGATCCCGGCGCTGGAGCGGCTGGAGGCTGCATTCTGTGCCAAGAGCCGGTCATGGGCCGGCATCATCAAGATCGGTCGCACCCATACCCAGGACGCCACGCCGCTGACCCTGGGCCAGGAGTTCTCCGGCTACGCCTATCAGGTCGGCACGGCGCTGGCGCGGATCAGGTCGTGCCTGCCGGAACTCTACGAACTCGCCCAGGGCGGCACCGCTGTCGGCACCGGCCTGAACGCGCCGCCTGGCTTCGACGAGGAGATCGTCACCCGCATCGCGGCGCTGTCGGGACGGCCGTTCCGGGTGTCGCCCAACAAGTTCGCCGGAATCGCCGCTCACGACGTTTTCGTCGGCCTGTCAGGCATGCTCTCGGCGCTCGCCGCGGCGCTGACCAAGATCGGCAACGACCTCCGCCTGCTCGGCTCGGGCCCGCGAGCGGGCCTGGGAGAACTGTCGCTGCCCGAGAACGAACCCGGCTCGTCGATCATGCCCGGGAAGGTCAATCCCACCCAGGTCGAGGCGCTGACCATGGTCTGTGCCCAGGTGATCGGCAACCACACGACAGTCGCCATGGCGGATGCGCAGGGACAATTCGAACTCAACGCCTTCAAGCCGGTCATCGCCTACAACGTGCTGCAGTCGATCACCCTTCTGGCGGATTCCAGCGACAGCTTCCGCCTCCGCTGTCTGGTCGGAATCGAGCCGAACCGGGCGCGAATCGCCGAGCTGGTCGACAAGTCGCTGATGCTGGTGACCGCGCTGGCGCCCGAGATCGGCTACGACAAGGCCGCGGAAATTGCCAAATACGCTCACAAGAATGGTCTGACGCTGAAACAAGCGGCCCTCGACATGCGTTATGTGGACGAACCAACATTCGACCGCATCGTGCGAGCCGAGCG
Organism: Rhizobium sp. Q54; assembly: GCA_945872035.1. Taxonomy (GTDB): domain Bacteria; phylum Pseudomonadota; class Alphaproteobacteria; order SMXS01; family SMXS01; genus RI-34. The sequence goes on along the minus strand of CAMBYA010000300.1, from coordinate 2,497 downwards.
CATGCTTGGACCATCGGAGGACGAGTTTTGAGCGGACCAATCAAACGATCCATCACCATCGCGGGGCATCGCACCAGCGTGTCGCTGGAGCCCGTGTTCTGGACGCTGCTGACGGAAGCGGCTGAAGAAGAGGGTAAAAGCATCGGCGGTCTCGTCACCTCCATAGACGAGGGACGCGCCGCCAACCTGTCGAGCGCGATCCGCACCTGGCTGGTCGAGCGGCTTCGCGCTGAGCCGTCGAAAGCGGCGTGATCGGGACCTTGCACCCAATCAGTCAGTAACGCTCGTCCGGATAGCGCGGCCCGTAATAAGGCTCGGGCGGATAGCCGTACCCGGGTGGATAGCCGCGCCGCGCCGAATAGTCGTCCTCTGGCGGATACTCGTACTCGTTGGTCCGCCCCATATCGTCCTGCTCCACCGAATAGCCATCGTCCGCGTAGCCGCCATCAGCGGGATAAGCCGGGTAGTCCTGGTAGGCGGGCTGATCGGCCGGATAGTCCTGTTCGCGCGGCCGGCTCTCGAGCCGGTAGCTCTCCCGAGGCGGCGCGCCGGGATCGGCGTATTCCGGCTCGCGGCGCTCGCGGCTTTTCCGCTTCTCCAGCTTGTCGATCAGCCGGTTCACCACGCGCTTGGTTTTCTCGCGGCGTTCCCCGGGCGCGGCGTCGTCATGCCGCGGCTCGTCATCGCCCAGTACATCCCGAATCACCGTGTCGACGAACCGCTTGCCGATGAACTTGCCCATGTCGCCCAGCCGGTTCTTCCTGTCGGGCGAGTCGAGGGGCCCGCTCAGGCTCACGCCGACCGCCGGTGTCGATGCGTGCTGCGCGCCGGTCAGCGTCAGCGCGACGTCCATGTCCACCGTCCAGCGTGGCAGGTCGACGGTACCGGTCACGGCCGCCCGCGACGCATCCAGGCTGGCGTTGACTCCCTCGAAACGGGCAACGCCGTCCTTGATCGCGACGGCGCCGGAAATCTTCGCATAGCGCGTCTGGCCGCCGCCGAGCGCGGCGTCGGCCAGATCGATGAAATCGCTGTACCGGGTCAAGTGCGCCAACTCGCTGTTGAGCTGCGCCGCGTCGAAGCCCCGCACGACGCCGTCCGCGGCGTCGACCTTCAGCGTCCCCGACAGGCTGCGGACCATGGCGAGCTGGCTGGTGCCCGCAGCCGAAACGCTGGCGGTCATGCCGAACTCGCCGCTGGCGAACGGCGTGTCTGCCCAGTCGCTCAGCGCCTTGTCCACCGAGGCCTTGGCCAGCGTGACCTCGAGTTTCAGCGCGGGCACATCCTGAGCGTCCACCATGCCCGTCGCCGTCGCGGCGCCGCCGAACAGCCCGACGCTCGCCTTCTCGATCCTTAGCCGGCCATTGCTCAGCGTGGCGGCGAGCGACGGCCTGGCGAGGAGATACCGGCGGAATCGGATTTCGTCGGCCTGGATATCGATCCTGCCGTCGGCGGCGCGAAGGATGCCGATCTCGATGGGCTCCCCCGACCAGCGACTGCCGCCGTCACGCGCCCGGTCGGGGCCGCTCTTGCGCGGACCGAGAAACGGGTCGAGGTCGACCTTGCCCGCCTTGAGGCTGGCGTCGAGCACCGGCCGCTCGCCGGCGCCGTCATAGGACAGGTCGCCGGTGAGCATCATCTGCGCCTCGCCCCGGCGATAGATGATCGTCGCGTCCGTCGCCTTGAAGGCGTCGAACGCCACGTTGTGCCTTTTGCCCGGCTTCTTGACGGGCTGGAAGTCCCAGCTCTTGCGGCCGTCCGCCAGCACGTCGAGATAGATTTTCGGCTGGGTGAGCTCGATCCCGGTGACCCGGACCTTGCGCGACAGCAACGAGCCGCGATCGACCTTGAAGACCGCGCGCCGTACCCGCATGAAGTCGGGCGACGGCGCGCCGTCGATACTGGCGATGCGCACGTTCTCGGCGGTGATCTCCGGCGACGGCAGCATCTGCATCGTCACCTCCCCGTCGATATAGGCCTGCCGGCCGGTGCGCGCCTCGATCTGGTCGATCAGCACGCTCCGGTAATCGATGGACGCCGGAAGCCGTGGCACGACAATCAGGCCAATGGCGGCCAGTCCCCACACCACGGCGATGGCGATCAACACCTTTTTCAGCACGTCGGACACACCTTGCCAGCCCTTGGATCGCGGCACTCACACTTTAATATGTAGGCTTCAGAACCCCGCCCGAAAACTGCTGACCGGACGGAGCACCGTGTTATAACCGCGAAGATCATGTCAGACCCCTTCGACCTCGACGATTTCCCGGCCGATCCGGGACCAGCGAACCGCCCCGGATTCGGCGCGGAACCGCCCTATCTGCGCGGCCTGAACCCGCCGCAGCGTCTGGCGGTGACCACGCTGGACGGCCCCGTGCTGCTGCTGGCGGGCGCGGGCACGGGCAAGACCAAGGCGCTGACCACACGGCTCGCCCATATCATCAACACCGGCAAGGCCTGGCCCGGACAGGTGCTGGCGGTGACCTTCACCAACAAG
>CAMBYA010000299.1 GCA_945872035.1 Rhizobium sp. Q54 | reverse complement strand
AGCAACAGCCGGTGGCAGAACCGCTCGGCCAGGGCCAGGTCGTGCAGCACCGCGATCACCAGCGCGCCCGCTTCGGCATAGGCGCGCAGCACCTCCATGATCTCGATCTGGTGATAGGGATCAAGCGCGGCGATCGGCTCGTCGACCAGCAGAACCGGCGCCTTGACAGCAAGCGCACGCGCCAGCAGCGCCCGCGCCCGCTCGCCGCCGGACAGGGTGTCGACCGGCCGCGACGCGTAGTCGGTCATCGCCGACAGCGCCAGCGCCTCGTCGATGGCCGCCCGGTCCGTCTGGGACAGGCCCTGGAACGCGGCCCGGTGCGGCAGGCGCCCAAGCGCGGCCAGGTCGCGGACGCTGAACGGCCAGTGCACCGGCTGGCTCTGCGCCAGATAGGCAACCATGCGGGCGAAGGCGCGGCGGCCGATCTGCCGGACCGGCGTTCCGTCCAGCGTGACGGCGCCACCGAACGGCACCAGGTCGGCGAGCGCGCGGATCAGGCTGGTCTTGCCGGCGCCGTTAGGACCGATCAGCCCGACGAGCGCGCCCGGCCCGGCCTCGAAGCTGACGCCGTCCACCGCCGGCAGGTCGCCGAACGACACGGTCAGGTTCGTCGCGCGGATCGACGTCATGCGCCGCTCCGCCTGGTCTTGAGGATCAGGTGCAGGAAGAACGGCGCGCCGATCAGCGCCGTCACCACGCCCAGCTTCAGCTCCGGCCCACGCATCGGCACCCGCACCAGGATGTCGGCGGCCAGCAGCACCGCCGCGCCGGCCAGCGCGCTGGGCAGCAGCAGGCGGCTGGGATGGTGGCCGATGACCGGCCGCAGCAGGTGCGGCACCACCAGACCGACGAAGCCGATCATGCCGGTGACCGAGACCACGGCGCCGACCGCGAGGCCGGTGCCCAGGATCACCTTGACGGTGGCGGCGCGAGGGCTGAAGCCCAGGCTGCGGGCGGTATCCTGGCCCAGGCTGAGGGCGTCGAGCGCCCTGCCCGACGTCAGCACCAGCGCCATGCCGGCAACGGCGAAGGGGGCGGCGAAGATCACGTGGCTCATGCTGCGGTCGGCCAGCGAGCCCAGCATCCAGAACACGATCTCCAGCGCCGCCCACGGGCTGGGCGCCAGGTTGAGGGCGAGCGAGGTCAGCGCCCCGGCGAAGGCGTTCACCGCCACGCCCGCCAGGATCAGGGTCATGACGTCGACGCCGCGGCCGGCCAGCGCGTAAAGCAGCGCCAGCGCGACCATGGAGCCGATAAATCCGCCCACCGGCACCGCGAGCGCGCCGCCGAACAGGCCGAAATAGAACACCACGACCGCGCCCAGCGCCGCACCGCTCGATGCGCCGACCAGCCCGGGCTCGGCCAGCGGATTGCGCAGCAACCCCTGCAGCGCCGCGCCGCACAGCCCCAGCGCCGCGCCCGCCATCAGGCCCAGGAGGGCGCGCGGCAGGCGTACCTGGTAGAGGATGATCTCGGTCACGCCCGGGTCCAGGTCGCGGGTCGCCGGCAGCCACTCGCCGCCGCGGCCGACGAAGATCGACAGCACGAACAGCAGTGCTACTGCCGCCGCGAGGCCGGCGCAGACCAGCGCCATGCGGGTGTTGCTCGCCGGGGTCAATGGCGCCTCGCCAGCGGCCGGACCTGGTCGCGCAGGGTCAGCGCCGCCTGCGCCAGATAGGGCGTGCCGCAATTCCACAGGGCGGTCGGCACGCTCACCACCGGCCGGTCGCGCCGCATTGTGTCGAGCGCCGGATGCTGCAGCACCAGATTGGCCATGGAGGGCGAGCCCATGCGGTATTCGCCCAGGATCAGCAGCTGCGGCTCGGCGCGCAGCACGTCCTCGACGGTCATGCTGACCCAGCCGGACAGGCCCGGCTTGGCGGCGATGTTGACCAGTCCCAGATGGGTGAGCACGTCATTGAACAGGCTGGGGATGCCCGCCGAGAAGCCGTTGGCGCCGTAGACCAGCGACCGGTAATGGAGATCGGACAGGGAGCCTCTCGTCTGCGCCAGCGCTGCATCGAAGGACATCACCAGCGCCTCGCCCCGCCCGGTTTCGCCCAGCGCCGCGGCGATGCGGCGGATATTGGCGCGGACGCCGCCGAAGGTATCGGCGACCGGCACGGTAAGCACCGTGATGCCCCGTCGCTCCAGCATGGCGACGGCGAGCGGCGAGTTACTGCCATCGGCGAACACCATGTCAGGCCGCAGCCGCAACACTTCCTCCGCCAACCCGTGGTTGGGCACATAGCGCGCCGCCTGCTGCCACATGGCGGAATCCTCCACATCCTGGGTGACCCAGTGCACGGACAGGATCGTGTCGGGATCGGCGAGCAGCATGACGAGCTGGTCGGTGCACAGCCCCATGGAGACGATGCGCTTGGGCGCCGCGTCCGCGGACGCGGTGGAAACGACGGCGAGCAGGCCGAACAGGATACCGCACCAGCCCGCCGCCTTCATGCCGTCAGTCTCCCAGTTTCACCCGCAGGCCACCGAAAGCGCCCAGCCCAGGCGACCGGTAGGAGAACACTTCCTCGTAGTTCTGGTCGACCAGATTCTCGACCCGGCCATAGATCTCCAGAGTGTCGGTGAGCTTGTAGCTGGCCGCCAGGGTCACCAGCACGTAGTCGTTCAGGGTCACCACGGACTCCGGCGTCGTGCTGGCGAACTCGTTGTCGAGCTGCTTGCCGTTGTAGGACACATCGAGATTGACGTTGCCGCGCCCCGACGCGAACACGTAGTTGGCGTTGAAATTGCCCATGTGCCTGGGCCGCCGCACTTCCGGCGAATCGTCGGGCTGACGGGACCTGGTGTAGGTGTAGCTGCCGCCGACCGACAGGTTGTCGGAAAGTCGTGCCGACAACATCACCTCGACGCCGTCGCGCCGGCTGGTGCCGACCAGGTTGTCAACCGTCGTCAGGAACGTGTTGAAGTCGAAGACGGTGACGATCTCGTTTTCCAGGTTGGCGTGAAAATAGGTCACGTCGAGGACCAGCTTGTCGTCGAACAGCTTTTGCTCGATGCCGACGTCGAAGCTGCGGGATTTCTCTGGCTTCAGGTCGGGGTTGCCGAGGAAAAAGGCCGGGAAGAAGCCGAACATCTCGAAGAAGCCCGGAGCGGTGACGGCGGTGCCGTGGCTGGCATGGAGCCGGGTGCCGATCTCCTTGAACTGCCAGGCGGCCGAAAGCCGGTACGTCGTGGCGTCCTTGAACATGCGGTTATCGTCGTGGCGTACGCCCGCCGACAGGAACAGCTGGTCGGCGAAACCGACGCGGTACTCGGCGATATAGCTGTTCTGCGGCTCGGACCGCTCCTGGTTCTCCAATGCGTCGGGGACGGCGCCGCGGTTGACGAAGTCCTGCTGCTCGCGCTGGAACGCCATGGTCACGTGGTGGTCGGCGTCAAGGAACGACGGCGTCTCAAAATTCACCGTGTTCTGATAGGCGAATCTCAGCCTCTGGCCATGGTTACCGGTCA
>CAMBYA010000298.1 GCA_945872035.1 Rhizobium sp. Q54 | reverse complement strand
CACAAGCTGCTGTCCGAGGCGTCCGGGCAGTATGACGACGCCGCCGTCCATGGCATCCGCCACCTGCTGGGCCTGACGGCGGAGGAGCCTATTCCCGCCGGCGCCATCGCCGCCGTCAAGATGGGCACCACCGTCGCCACCAACGCGCTGCTGGAGCGGCGCGGCGCGCGGACCGTGTTCGTTACCACGCGTGGATTCCGCGACGTGTTGCGGATCGGCTACCAGAACCGGCCTCGCCTGTTCGACCTGGATGTCAGGCTGCCCGAGCCGCTCTACGAGCGAGTCGTCGAGGTCGACGAGCGCGTCGGCGCCGATGGCACGGTGACAGCGCCGCTCGACCTCGATGCGGCCCGCGCGGCGCTGCTCGCCGTCCGCGCCGACGGCATCGCCAGCGCCGCCATTTGCCTGATGCATGCCTGGAGGTATCCAGCGCATGAACAGGCGCTGGCCAGCCTTTGCCACGAACTGGGTTTCTCCCAGGTATCGGCGAGCCATCAGGCCAGCCCGCTGATGAAGATCGTCGGCCGCGGCGATACCACGGTGGCCGATGCCTACCTGTCGCCCGTGCTGCGCCGCTACGTCAACCGGGTCGCCGGCGAGCTGGGCGAAACCAACCTGCAGTTCATGCAGTCGAGCGGCGGGCTGACCGAGGCCGGGCGGTTTCAGGGCAAGGACGCCATCCTGTCCGGCCCGGCGGGCGGCGTGGTGGGCGCGGCCCGCACGGCGGCGCTGGCCGGATTTCGGCGGATCATCGGCTTCGACATGGGCGGCACCTCGACCGATGTCTGCCATTTCGACGGCGAGTACGAGCGGGTGACCGACAGCGTCGTCGCCGGCACCCGCATCCGCGCGCCGATGATGCACATCCACACGGTGGCGGCGGGCGGCGGCTCGATCCTCGATTTCGACGGCGAGCGGTTTCGCGCGGGTCCGGCATCGGCAGGCGCCAATCCCGGGCCGGCAAGCTATGGCCGCGGCGGCCCTCTGACCGTGACCGACTGCAACGTGCTGCTGGGCAGGCTCCGGCCCGACCGGTTCCCTCATGTGTTCGGTCCGGACGGTGACCAGCCGCTCGACACGGCGGCGGTGCGGCGCGAATTCAGGGCGCTGGCCGCGCAGGTGGGCAACCGGTCGCCGGAGCAGGTCGCCGAGGGCTTCGTGCGCGTGGCGGTCGAGACCATGGCCCGCGCGATCAAGCGCATCTCGCTGGAGCGCGGCCACGACGTGTCCCGCTACACCCTCGTCTGCTTCGGCGGCGCGGGCGGCCAGCATGCCTGCATGGTCGCCGACGCGCTGGGCATGACCCGGGTGATGATCCACCCGCTGGCCGGCGTCCTGTCGGCATTGGGCATGGGGCTTGCCGAGGCGCGCGAGTTGCGTCAGGAAACCGTTGAGCGCCCGCTCTCGGCCGAGACGCTCTCCGGGCTGGAGCCGGTCTTCCGGCGGCTGGCGGCCCACGCGCTGCCGCTTGTCGAGCCGCTGGCGGCGCGGACCGAGATCCTGCGCCGGGTGCACCTGCGCTACGCCGGCTCCGATACGGCTCTGGAAGTTCCCTACGGTGCCCTGGCGGAAGTGCAGACCGCGTTCAAGGACGCGCACCGGCGCCGCTTCGGCTTCATCGATGCCGGCAAGGCGCTGGTCGTCGAGGCCGTGACGCTCGAGGCGGTCGGCTACATGCACCAGCCCGACATGGGGCCGCCGTCGGCGATCCCGAGCGGGCAGCCCGCCGGCGACGAGGAGGTCGAGGGATTTTTCGACGGCAGCTGGCAACTGGCGCTGCTGGTCGACCGGGCGTCGCTGCGGCCCGGCAACGTGGTGCACGGCCCCGCGATCATCGCCGAGCCGCACGGCACCAACGTGATCGAGACCGGCTGGCGCGCGCAGGCCACCGAACGGGGCGATCTGATCCTGGAACGGGTCGAAGCCGCGGACCGGCGTGCATCGACCGGCACGCGCGCCGACCCGGTGCAGCTGGAGATCTTCAACAACCTGTTCATGTCGATCGCCGAGCAGATGGGCGTGGTGATCGAGAACACCTCGCATTCGGTGAACATGAAGGAGCGGCTGGACTTCTCCTGCGCGCTGTTCGACGCAAGCGGCGGCCTGATCGCCAACGCGCCGCATATTCCTGTCCATCTGGGCTCCATGGGCGACAGCGTCCGCACGATCATCCGCGGCAATCCAGCCATGCGCCTCGGCGACGTCTTCGTCACCAACGCACCCTACAATGGCGGAACCCACCTGCCCGACGTCACCGTGATCACGCCGGTCTTCGTCGGCGACAGGCCGTTGTTCTTCACGGCGACGCGGGGCCATCACGCGGACGTGGGCGGCATCACGCCCGGTTCCGTACCGCCGGATTCGACCAGCATCGACCAGGAAGGCGTGCTGCTCGACAACATGCGGCTGGTGTCGCGCGGCCGCCTGCTGGAGCAGGAGATTCGCGCGCTGCTCGCGTCCGGACCGTTTCCGGCGCGCAACCCCAACCAGAACATCGCCGATCTCAAGGCGCAGATCGCCGCCAACGAAAAGGGCGCGCGCGAGCTGCTGGCCATGGTGGAGCAGTTCGGCCTGGAAATGGTGCGGGCCTATATGGGCCACGTCCAGGACAACGCCGAGGAGTCGATCCGCCGTGCCATCGCCAGGCTGTCCGACGGCGCGTTCACGGTGGAGATGGATTGCGGCGCCACCATCGCCGTGGCGATCACCGTCGACCGGCAGGCGCGTTCCGCCACCATCGATTTCACCGGCACCAGCCAGCAGCAGCCCAACAATTTCAACGCGCCGCTCGCCATCACTCGCGCGGCAACGCTCTACGCCTTCCGCTGCCTGGTGACGGACGACATCCCGCTCAACGAGGGCTGCCTGAAGCCGCTGACGCTGATCGTGCCCGACGGTTCGCTGCTCAACCCGTGCCATCCGGCAGCGGTGGTGGCGGGCAACGTGGAAACCTCGCAATGCGTGGTCAACGCGCTGTTCGGCGCACTGGGCGCGGCCGCATCGGCGCAGGGCACCATGAACAACGTCACCTTCGGCAACGACCGCTACCAGTATTACGAGACGCTGGCGGGCGGCATGGGCGCGGGACCGGGCTTTGACGGCGCCAGCGCGGTGCAGACCCACATGACCAATTCACGGCTGACCGACCCGGAGGTACTGGAGTTCCGCTTCCCGGTGACGGTGGAATCATTCGCCGTCCGCGATGGCTCGGGCGGCCCGGGAGAATGGCACGGCGGTGACGGGGTGATCCGGCGGCTGCGTTTCCACGAGGCCATGACGGCGGGAATCCTGTCCAACAACAGGTCGCATGCGCCGTTCGGACTGGAGGGCGGTGACACGGGCAAGCCCGGCGTCAACCGCGTGGAGCGCGCCTCGGGCGCGTCAGAGATGCTCCCGGCGTGCGCCGAAACCGAGGTCGTGCCCGGCGACGTCCTCGTCGTCGAGACGCCCGGAGGCGGCGGCTTCGGACCTACAGCCTAGACGGCGTGCAGATCATCGGCGGCGGTGCGGCCATCACGGCCGGGGACAAGC
>CAMBYA010000297.1 GCA_945872035.1 Rhizobium sp. Q54 | reverse complement strand
CCCCATATCCGAAGGAGACAGCGTGACACCGGGCGCGTGAGAACGCCAGCCGTCAGATGCTGCGGGATGGCATGGGCCGGAACGTCAATCGGCCGCCCCGGTTGGAGCGGCCGACGTCATTGGCGGGGCGGAGGGGCCGGCCCCGTCAGACCTTCGACGCAACCGTCGTGAAAAGCGTGTTCAGCCTGGTGCCGACCGTGCCGAGAATGGTCGCCAGCGCCACCGCGATCAGCGCGGCAATCAGGCCGTATTCGATCAGGGTCACGCCCCTGACGTCGGAAGCAAAATTTTTAAGCACCTTGCGCATGTCCGCTCTCCAGTGATGAGGCCCAATCGTCAAGGACGGCAATTCCGCCCGACAATGAATAAGCATAGGAACACCGGGAGCATTAATCAAGACTTTTTGTTCAAATTTGAAATATCTCCATCCCCACTGGCCCTCGCGGCTCTCCAGCGCGCCGCGGCGTTCGGCAGAAGTTGCTGCCTGCGGCCCCGATTGCGACTAGCCTGTCGCCACCGAAACGGAGGCATCCATGACCGACACCGACGACATTCTCTATGACGTGGCCGACAAGGTCGCCACCATCACCCTGAACCGGCCCGACAAGATGAACGCGTGGAGCCCGGACATGGAGGTCGCCTTCCGCGCCGCCATCGACCGGGCCGCCGACGACGACAGGGCGCGCGCCATCGTGGTGACCGGCGCGGGCAAGGGCTTCTGCGCCGGCGCCGACCTGGCACCCGGGCCGGACGGCAAGCCAAGGCCGCGCATCGTGCCGCCGTTCAGCGCCGACGATTTCGGCCAGCGCTATTCCTACATGCTGGGCGTGGAGAAGCCGATCGTCGCCGGCATCAACGGTGCCTGCGCCGGGGTTGGGCTGTGCCTCGCGCTCTATGCCGACATGCGCTACATGGCCGAAGGCGCGAAGATGACGACGGCGTTCGTGCGCCGCGGCCTGATCGCCGAGCATGGCAGCGCCTGGATGCTGCCCCGGTTGATCGGCACCATGAACGCCATGGACCTGCTGCTGACCGGCCGCACCATCGACGCCGCCGAAGCCGAGCGCCTCGGGCTGGTGCGCATGCTTCCGAAGGAAGGTTTCGCCGAGGCGGTGCACGCGGTGGCCGCCGAGCTGGCGTCGCTGTCGTCGCCGCGCGCCATGGGCCTGATCAAGCGCCAGGTCTATATGGGCTATGCCCAGTCGCTGGCCGCCGCGACCCAGATGGCCAATGACGAGCAGCAGAAATGCTTCACCTCGGAAGACTATGCCGAGGGTGTCGCCAGCTTCAGGGAAAAGCGCGCGCCGCAGTTCACCGGGCGGTAGGGCCCAAACAGCTCTTCTCCGTGATTCTGCGCGCGAAACAAAATCACGGAGGTTTGGTTTTCGGAATCCGCTATCCTCTCCATCCAACCGAACCGGGGAGTAACACCATGCGCCGCCTGCTGCTGACCGCCGCCATCGTCCTTGCCGCCGCCCTGCCCGCCCATGCCGCGCTGAAGACCGGCGCGGCCGCGCCCGACTTCAAGGCGCCCGCATCGCTGGTCGGCAAGCAGTTCGAGTTCTCGCTGGCCGAGGCGCGCAAGGCCGGGCCGGTGGTCGTCTATTTCTACCCATCGGCCTATACCGGCGGCTGCAACGTGCAGGCCCACGCCTTCGCCGAGGAGGCCGACAACTACAAGGCGGCGGGCGCGACCATCATCGGCGTGTCGCAGGACAGCATCGCGAGGCTGAACGACTTTTCGGCCGATCCGGAATATTGCGCCGGCAAGTTTCCGGTCGCCTCCGACGCCGACGGCGCAATCAGCAACTCGTTCGACCTGAAAACCATGCAGGGAAAGCCCGGCATGAAGGACTCGCGCGGCGCCGAGATCGACCACGCCTTCACCGAGCGCACCACTTTTGTCATTGCCGGCGACGGCAAGATCGCCGCGGTGCTGTCGACCACCGACGACAAGATCGCCCCGGTGGATCACGCCGCCAAGGCGCTGGAGATCGTCAAGGGCCTGAAGAAGACGCCCTGACTTGCGGGAGATCAATGTCCGCCCGACAGTCCGGGTGCAGTGTTTCGTCTCGGCGCGGCGCCTCCGCGCGCGAAGGGGAGCCTGCAATGAGACTGTTATCCATGCTGGTTATCGGCCTTGGACTCGCCGCGTGGGCCAGCGCCGCCAAGGCCCAGGTCGACAATGGTCAACCGGACCACATGAAGACGCCGCTTGACCAGTGGGACCGCAAACCCACGGAACCGCGCATCGGCCCTGGCCCGGCGCCCATGGACTGGGGCGGACTGAAACCTGACCGGGGCCGCGAGGAAGTCTTCTATTTCTGCGCGCCCTGTCATTCGGATACCCGCATCAAGGCCGCCAGCAAGACCCGTGAACAATGGGAGGCGCTGATCGAGCGTATGCTGAAGACCTATCCGGAATACAGGCGGCTGGAACCGGACGAACGCGAGACCATCCTGGGCTATCTGACCCGTCAGTACGGCCCGCGCCACTAGCCCATCGAAAACGGCTCCGGTTTCTGCCAAGCTGACCGTCCCGGAACCCAGTGGAGACGGTTCGGTGGGATGGACCCATGACGCCAGTTGCTTGCAGTCGCGCTATCATGTCGATCCGGCCCGATGGGGAAAGTTCATCGCGGCGGGGAAAGAGTTGTTCGCGTTCGCCGGCATGAAGAACGGCCGCGCGGTGTTCGGTCAGTATCCGCCGGGCCGCTCGGACATCTACCTGACCAGCGGATTCCTCGGCGTGAGATTCCCCTAGGCCATGGAAAAGCGGCTGATCAGGTTCCTGCTGAGCCGGCGGGGTATGGCGTTCGACCTTTTGCTGGTGCGCCTGTTCGGCCGCTCGCTGCTCAACGCGCTAATGGGCAGGCGCCAGGGCTTCGCGCCCCAGCCCATGCTGATCCTGAGCACCAAGGGGGCCAGAAGCGGCCAGTGGCGCGAGGCGGCACTGCCCTATTTCCAGCTGGGCGAGGTCTTCATCGTGGTCGGATCGAAGGGCGGCGCGCCGGACGATCCCGCCTGGGTCACCAACCTGCGCCGGAACCCCGACGCCGAGCTATCGATTCGCGGCAAGCGCCGCCAGGTGACGGCGCACATCGCCGCCGGCGACGAGCGGGCCGCGCTGTGGGACCACGTCACCCGGGTCATGGCGGTCTACACCCGCTACCAGAAGAAGACCGAGCGGGAGATTCAGGTGGTGGTGTTCGAGGGCCGGCTCGCCTTGCCCTGAGGTTTATCCATAACCTTCGTTGGAAAACCTGCCCGGCCTCATTGACGCCCCCCGGCCGTTCTGCAATCGTGCAGAAAATCTCTGCTGATGGGGAGACGCGGAGCCATGGCGCTTTATGACAATCTGTTCGAGCCGATCAAGGTCGGCCCTGTCACCATCCCGAACCGCATCGTGCGCTCGGCCCACGGCACCCATCTGGGCGGCGAGGACCTGATCGCCTATCACGAGGCGCGGGCGAAGGGCGGCGTCGGCATGTCGACGCTGGAGGCGACCGGCGTGCATCACAGCGCCCGGACC
>CAMBYA010000296.1 GCA_945872035.1 Rhizobium sp. Q54 | reverse complement strand
CCATGGGCCGCTACGGCAAGCCCGAGGAAGTCGCCAACGTCATCGTCTTCCTGCTCTCCTCAGCCGCTTCCTGGGTCACCGGCGTCAACGTCACCGTCGACGGCGGCCAGAACAAGCGCGTCAAGTTCTAGGATATCCGAAAGGAAAAGGGCGGCGAAATGCCGCCCTTTTCCACTTCGCCCGCATCATGCCGGCGATACCTTCAGCGGGCGGCGCTGGGGGCTAGACCAAGCGGGCGACTGTGCTACAGTCCGCTACCTCAATCGGTGCTGGACAGGGCTTGAACCTCCTGGTCCGCGCAGGCGCCGAACCGAGTACACATCTGGACCAGGGAGACACCAGTGCAATTATCACGCGAGCAATTGCTCAAGGCGTACCGGCAGATGAAGACGATCCGCGAGTTCGAGGACCGGCTTCACGAGGAGATCCCGAAAGGGCTCATTCCGGGCTTTACCCATCTTTATTCCGGTCAGGAAGCGATCGCCGTCGGCGTTTGCGAGAACCTGAACGACAGCGACGCCATCACCTCCACCCATCGCGGCCACGGCCACTGTATCGCCAAGGGTTGCGACGTGAAGGGCATGATGGCCGAAATCTATGGCCGCGCGACCGGCCTGTGCGGCGGCAAGGGTGGCTCGATGCACATCGCCGACCTGTCGAAGGGCATGCTCGGTGCCAATGGCATCGTCGGCGGCGGTCCGCCGCTGGCCATGGGCGCGGCCATCGCCTTCCGCAACCGCGGCAAGGGTGAAGTGGCGGTTGCGCTGGCCGGCGACGGCAGCTGCAACTCGGGTCCGGTGTTCGAGGCCATGAACATGGCCGTGATGCTGAACCTGCCGGTGATCTTTGTGTTCGAGAACAACGGCTACTCCGAGCAGACGGCTCCGGCCTACGCGGTCGGCGCCGGCAAGACCGACCTGGTCCGCCGTGCCGAAGGCTTTGGCATGCCTGCGTCCAAGCACGACGGCACCGACTTCTTCTCGGTGTACGAGGCGACCCGCGAAGCCGTCGAGCGTGCCCGCACCGGCGGCGGCCCGACCGCTTTCGAGTTCAACTGCCTGCGCTTCTTCGGCCACTTCGAGGGCGATCCCCAGAAGTACCGGATCAAGGGCGAGGTCGAGATGGCCCGCGACACCATGGACTGCCTGAAGAACTTCCGGCATCGCGTGACCGAGGCCAAACTTCTCGAGGGCAAGGATCTGGACCAGGTCGACGCCGAGGTAAAGCAGTTGATCGACGAAGCCGTCGCGGAAGCGATCGCGGCGCCGTTCCCGCCGGACACCGACGTCACCAAGAACGTCTACATCAACTACTAGGGCTGGAGCACATCACATGGCTATCAAGACCTATCGTGAGGCGCTCACCGAAGCCCTGATGATCGAGATGGACCGCGACGAGCGGGTCATCATCATGGGCGAGGACGTCGCCGGCGGCGCCGGCGGCTCGGCCGGTGTCCGCGACAACCAGAACGGCATTTTCGGCACGTATCCGCAGTTCCATGCGCGCTACGGCGAAAACCGGTTCATCGACACGCCGATCTCCGAGGCCGCCATCGTCGGCGCCGCCGCGGGCGCGGCGCTTGCCGGCCTGCGTCCGGTCGTCGAGATCATGTTCGCGGACTTCATCGGCTACTGCCTGGATCAGATCATGAACCAGGCCGCCAAGTTCCGATACATGTTCGGCGGCAAGTCGCGCACGCCGATGGTGCTGCGCACCGCCTACGGCGCCGGCCTGTCGGCCGCCGCCCAGCACTCGCAGGCCATCTACCCGATCATCACGCATATCCCGGGCATCAAGGTCGCCGTGCCGTCGAAGCCGGCGGACGTGAAGGGCCTGATGCTGACCGCCATGCGCGACGACGATCCCGTGGTGTTCTTCGACCACAAGGCGCTGTTCGGCGTGCAGGGCGAGGTGCCGGAAGGCGACACCCCGATTCCGTTCGGCAAGGGCATGCGTTACCGTGAAGGCAAGGACGCGACCGTCGTCGCCATCGGCCGCATGGTGCACTTCTCCGAGGCAGTCGTGGACAAGCTGGCCAAGGAAGCCGGCATCACCTGCGACGTTATCGACCCGCGCACCACGTCGCCGCTGGACGAGGACATCATCCTTGCCAGCGTCGAGAAGACCGGCCGCCTGATCGTCGTCGACGAATCGCCGCCCCGCTGCTCGGTGGCCGGCGACATCTCGGCCATGGTCGCGATGAAGGGCTTCGACTTCCTCGACGCCCCGATCCAGATGGTCACCTCGGCTCATTCGCCGGTGCCGTTCGCGCCGAACCTTGAGCGGGCCTACCTGCCCTCGGGTGCGAAGATCGAAGAAGCGATCCGGAAGTCCGTCGACTACTAAGCCGGGTTTGATTTGCGTTGTCGCCCCGGCGGATCATGGCATCCACC
This sequence comes from Rhizobium sp. Q54, assembly GCA_945872035.1. Classification (GTDB taxonomy): domain Bacteria; phylum Pseudomonadota; class Alphaproteobacteria; order SMXS01; family SMXS01; genus RI-34. Next base: position 1,178 of record CAMBYA010000296.1, on the reverse strand, counting down.
GGGGCGATGATGCGTTAAGGGGAATGAAGGAGAGATCGCCATGGCCAATATCAAGGCAATCATCATGCCGAAATGGGGCCTCGAAATGGTCGAGGGCACCCTGGCCAAGTGGCACGTCGCGGAGGGCCAGCCCGTCGACCAGGGTCAGCCCATCATGGACGTCGAAACCGAGAAGATAGCCAACGAGGTCGAGGCCGATGTCGGCGGCGTGCTTCGCCGTGTGGCCGATGAAGGCCAGGTGATTCCGGTCGGCGGGCTGCTCGGCGTGATCGCCGCCAAGGACGCCTCAGAAGGCGACGTGCAGAGCTTCATCAAGAATTACCGGTCCGAGGCCGTCGGCCGCGTCGAGGCGCTGAGCTCGAACACGGCGAACGCAACCGAGGCGAAGCCGGAAGCCAGCGCCGGCTCGTACGGGTCCGCGCCGGTCGCCGCCGAGGCTTCGGACGACGATGAGTCCGGTTCCGGCAAGCGCGCTTCGCCGCGCGCGAAGAAGCTGGCCGAGAGCCTTGGCGTCGACATCAACAAGGTGCCGAGCGACGGCAACCGCATCTCCGACCGTGACGTGCAGGCCTATTTCGACAGCCTGCCCAAGGACGCCGCGCCTGAAGAGGACGCGCCTGCGGGCAAGGTCCGCGCCACACCGCGGGTGAAGCTGCTGGCGAAGAAGCTCGGTGTCGACCTGGCCGAGGTGACCGGCTCCGGCAACAATGGCCGCATCACCGAGAGCGACGTGAAGGCCTATGCCGACGAGACCGGCGGTCCGCTCAACGAGGATGTGCGCAGCACGCCCGCGGTGCGCAAGCTGGCCAAGGAGCTGGGCATCGATCTCGCCCGGGTCCAGGGTTCGGGCCGCAACGGCCGGATCACCAAGGAGGACGTCGAAGCCGCCGCCGCCGCGCCGAAGGGTGCGCCTGCAGCCGCCGCACCGTCCGCCTATGTGCCGGGCGTCAACCCGCACACGGTCGGGGCGCTGAACTCCATGCGCAAGACCATCGCGCGCCGCCTGACGGAAGCGAAGCAGAACATCCCGCACATCTACCTGACGGTGGATGTGGAACTGGACCGCCTGCTGGCCCGTCGCCAGAAGTACAACGCGGCGAACGACGTGAAGGTCTCGGTCAACGACCTCATCATCCGGGCCTCCGGCCTGGCGCTGAAGCACGTGCCGAAGATGAATG
>CAMBYA010000295.1 GCA_945872035.1 Rhizobium sp. Q54 | reverse complement strand
TCGAGTTCGAGAAGCTGCGCTACCGCTGGTACAAGACCGTGGTGATGCCGGCCAACTGGAAGACCGTGCTCGGCTTCTTCAACGAGTTCTACCATGTGCAGCAGGCCCATCCCCAGCTGCTGGAATTCACCAACGACTATTCCAAAAGCGGTGAGTTCGGCCGGCATGCCCAGATGTGGTTCGAGGCCAACGGCGCCATGCCGTTCAGCCGCTCGCCGCGCCTGCCGCCGCGTCCCGAGCCGCCCATGAAGGATCACATCGTCGCCTTCGCCGAGCACTACAACGTGGCGCTCAAGGCCATGCTGTCCGAGCGCAACTACGCCGCCGCCATGCGGGTGCGCGACGAGGTGCCGGCCGAGACGCCGCCGCTGGACACCCTGGCCAAATGGGTGGAGTTCCAGGTCGAGGCCGCCATGCAGGACGGCGCGGGCTGGCCGGCGGAGCTGACCCCCGAGTATATCGAGAGCTCGGGCCTCGACTGGCATGTATTCCCCAACACCATCTTCCTGCACGGCCTGATCGACGGCGTGCTGTGGTACCGGATGCGGCCCAACGGCCGCGACCCGGAAAGCTGCATCTTCGACGTCTGGTCGCTGGTGCGCTATGCGCCGGGCAAGGAGCCGCCGCTCGAGCGCCAGTTCTTCACCGACTGGCGCGACGGCGACTGGGGCCTGATCTACGAACAGGATTTCGCCAACATCCCGGAGGTCCAGAAGGGCTACCGCTCGCGCGGCTTCAAGGGCGAGCGGACCAACCCGGTGCAGGAACGCGCCATCTCCAACTTCCACCGCGTGCTGCGCCGGTTCATGAAGGATCCCCACGACGCGCCGCCGATCACCCGGCAACGGTGAGCCATGTACAGCGACTACCGGCACATCGCCGCGAGCCGGCGCGGGCGCATCCTCACCCTGACTCTGGACAACCCGCCGCTCAACGCCGTCAACCGGGCGCTGCATGACGAGCTGTCGTACATCTTCCAGGATGTCGCCCGCGACGATGGCTGCGACATCGTCGTCCTGACCGGCGCCGGCAGAGCGTTCTCGGCGGGCGCGGACCTGGAAGAGATGAAGCGCGCCACCGAGGACGCGGCGCTGCGCTCGGCGCTAATGTCCCGCGCGCCCCATATCGTCCACGCCATGCTGGCGCTCGACAAGCCGGTGATCGCCCGGCTCAACGGCCATGCCATGGGCCTCGGGGCCACGCTGGCGCTGCTGTGCGACGTGGTCATCGCCGCCGACACCGCGCGCATCGCCGACCCGCATGTGGGTATCGGCCTGTCGGCCGGCGACGGCGGCGCGCTGATCTGGCCGCATCTGATCGGCTATGCCCGCGCCCGTCACCACCTGCTGACCGGCGAGCCGCTGACCGCCACCGAGGCGGCCGCCATCGGTCTGATCCACAAGGCGGTCCCGCCCGATGCGCTGGACGACGCGGTGAACGCCTACGCCGACCGGCTCGCGGGCGGCGCGATCCTGGCGATCCGCGCCACCAAGCGGTCGATCAACATGGCGCTGTGCCGCGACGCAATCGCCAGCGCCGAGGCCCATATCGGCCTCGAGGCGCTAACCATGGCGTCGTCGGATCACCGCGAGGCGGTGATGGCCTTTCTGGAAAAGCGCCCGCCGGTGTTCACCGGCAGCTAGCCCTCCATGTAGCGGGCCAGGTGAAATTCCACATCGCCGAAAAGCCGCTCGGAGACGATGGCCCGGCGCAGATAGTGCCCGACCCGGTACTCGGTGGTGAAACCGATGGCGCCGTGCAGATGCACGGCCATGCCGGTGACCCGCTTGGCCGTCTCGAAAGTGTTGACCCAGCAGGCCGAGACCGCCTTCCGGCGTGCCGCCCTTTCGCCGCCGAATGCCGGGATCGCCCGCAGCAGGCTGGAGCGGACGCTATCGGCGTCGATGAACAGGTCGGCCACGCTGTGCTGCAGCGCCTGGAAGGTCGCCAGCTTCTGGCCGAACTGGGTGCGGGTCTTCAGGTATTCGGCGGTCATCTCGATGGCGCTGTCCATACCGCCCAGCATGTCGGCGCACAGGCACAGCCGCGCCTCATCGAGCGCGTCCTCCACCGCATCGAGCGCATCGCCGGACAGCAACCGGTCGGCATCGACGGTGACGTCGAGGCGGAAATCGGCGCAATCCCGGCGGTCGACCGTCCTGTAGGCCCGGCCGTCGACACCCGCCTGCTCCCGGCCCACCAGGAAAAGCGCGACGCCGCCATCGAGCGCCGCCGTGACCAGCAGGTCGTCCGCCGCCGCGCCGTCCATCACCAGCACCTTGGTCCCAGACAGGCGGTAGCCGCCGCCGTCGCGCACCGCAGTGGTTTGCGGCGCGAGTTCGTAGCGGCGGCCCGGTTCATAGAGCGCGGCCGCCAGCCGCCGCGTGCCGGCGATCATCTCGCCCAGCAGCGCCTCACGGCTGTGGCCGACCACCAGCCGGTCGACCAGCCTCGTCGCCAGCACCGCGCCGTCGGCGAACGGCTCGGGCGCCAGCGCCCGGCCCAGTTCCTCGGCCAGGATCGCCAGGTCCGCCATCCCGCCGCCCAGCCCGCCCGCGTCCTCGGGCGCGGCGATGCCGAGCCAGCCCAGCTCGGCATAGCCCTGCCACGATGCGCCGCCGGCCTGCGCCAGGTACCGCCGCGCGCTGTCGCGGAGCATGGTCTGTTCGCTGTTCAGGGTGAAATCCAACCGTGCCTCCGACATCCGCCTCAGCGGTACAGCGTATTCCAGATGATGGTGCGCTGGACCTCGTCGGACCCGCCGAAGATGGTCGCCGCCCACCAGTACAGATATTGCGTCGTCCGGCCCGCCGCGGCCGGCGGCGCGAATGCCGGCAGCGGAACACCGTCTTCCGGGCGGAACGCCGGCGCCGCCTGCGGCCCCAGGATCGCCATCTCGAGGTCCGCCGCGCGCAGCAGGCACTGGGCGCCGCGCACCGCCAGCGCCGAGGCCGCCGCGCCGAGCGCCGGGCCGGGCTGTCCGGCCAGCACGCGCAGCACCGACCATTCGAGCGCCTCCACGTCGATGGCCAGCCGCGCGTGGCGGCGGCGGTATTCGGTGGCCTGCGCCTCGGGCAACCCGTTGGCGCGTCCGACCTCGATCAGCGCCGGTATGCGCGCCACATAGCGGCACAGCATGCCGGCATAGGCGTTGTGGGTGCGCTCGTGCTCCAGCAGGAACTTGGCCTGGGTCCAGCCGCTGTTCGGCTCGCCGATCAGGTTACCCGCCGGCACCCGCACATTGTCGAGGAACACCTCGTTGACGTGGTGGTCGCCATCCAGCGTCTCGATGGCCCGCACCGTGACGCCCGGCGCATCCATCGGCACGATGATCATCGACAACCCGGCCTGCGGCTTCACTTCCGTGTCGGTGCGCGCCAGGCAGACCATGAAGTCCGCCATGTGGGCATCGGTGGTCCATATCTTCTGGCCGTTGATGACCCAGTCGCCGCCATCACGCACCGCGCGCGTCCGCAGGCTGGCCAGGTCGGAACCGGCTTCGGGTTCGGAGAAGCCCTGGCAGAACCAGTAGTCGCCGCGCAGGATCGGCTGCAGGAACCGCTCGCGCAGCTCCGGT
>CAMBYA010000294.1 GCA_945872035.1 Rhizobium sp. Q54 | reverse complement strand
CTGGTACCCGGCGATGATGAACGGCATCAATGGCGGCCCGGCGCTGCGCATCGAGGGCCAGAAGGCCAACGCCGAATACCACGCCTATCTGGACCCGCTGATCGACGAGCGCACCAGGAACCCGGGCGACGACCTGCTGTCGCGGCTCGCCAACGCCGAGGTCGACGGTGCGCGCATGACCAAGCAGGAGATCAAGTCGTTCGCCAGCCTGATCCTGGTGGCCGGCGCCGAGACCACCGACAAGGCCATCGCCAACCTCTGGTACCAGCTGCTCGCCAATCCCGAGCAGTGGGAGGCGGTGCAGAAGGACCCGGAGCTGCTCGAGCGCGCCTTCGCCGAGATGATGCGGGTGCATGGACCCGCGGGTCTGCAGACCCGCCGCGTGACCAACGACGTGACCTTGCATGGCGTGACCATGCGGGTCGGCGACTATGTGCACCTATCGCTCTACGGCGCCAACCGGGACGACCGGGTGTTCTCGAACCCGGACAAGTTCGACATCTTCCGCGACGACTTCTACTTCGGGAAAGAACTGCGCTCCGGCTACCACCAGGCGGGCGTCGCCGGCCATCTGGGCTTCGGCCTCGGCGCTCACTTCTGCGTCGGCTACCAGCTCGCCAGGGCCGAATCGGTGATCGGCACGAAGATGCTGATGGAGGTGATCAGGAACCCGCGCTTCAAGCCCGGCTCCAACCCCGTGCCCATCGCCATCCGCATCGAGCCGTGGCACCTGCCGCTGGAGTTCGACGCGGCGTGAGACGGGCGCCCGCTACGACTTGATCCGGCCGCCGTCCAGGGTGAACGTCATGCCGGTGAGATACGTGTTGTCGCTGGCAAGGAACAGGCAGATCGGCGCGCCGTCCTTGTAGGGATCGCCGTGGCGTTTCAGCGGGTTCGACTTGCGGATGTTGCGCACGAATTCCGGCCGCGCCGCCTCCCACGCCTTGAACTTGTCCGTATTCAGCGATGGGCAGATGGTGTTGATCAGGATGTTGTGCACGCCCCATTCGCGAACCACCGTTTTCGGGGCACTAAAGCCCGCGCCAAGGCCTTCCGGAAGCTCCGTATCACACCTGCGGCAGCCGCATGATCTCCGGGGCGCCGTCCATGAACTCGCCCATGGCGCGGCCCAGTTCCTTGAAGTGGGGATAGCCGCGGTGCGCCTTCATGGCGTCCTCGCTCTCGTAGCGCTCGACGAAGACGAACTGCAGCGGATCGTCGGTGCTGTGCAGCTCGTAGAACAGGCAGCCGGGCTCGTTGGCGTTCACCGCCGCCGACAGCGCCTTGGCGGCCTTCACGAAGTCATCAGCCTTGCCGTCCTTCGCCTTGATCTTGGCGACGATGCACCACGTGGTCATAGGTCTCTCCCCATCAGTCAGTCGTTCTTGACGCCCCGAGTCTTATACGAAGACAGGGCGACGATGATACCCCGAAGCGTGCGCACGTCCTGCTCGCGCAGGTCGGCGCGCTGCCACATGTTGCGCAGGTTGAGGATCATGCTGGGACGTTTGGCCGGCGGGAACAGGAAGCCGGCCTGGTCAAGCGCCTGCTCCATGTGCTCCATGAAGCCGACCAGCTCCTCCTTGGTGGCGGGCCGCGAGCGGTCGTCCACGGCTGGTTCGGCAACCGTGCCGCCGATCGCCATCATCCACTCATACCCGAGCAGCAGCACCGCCTGGGCGATGTTGATGGAGGCGTAGTCCGGATTGGTCGGGATGGTGACGACGGCGTCGGCCAGCGCCACGTCCTCGTTGGCCAGGCCCGAGCGCTCGCCACCGAACAGGATGCCGGTCTTCTGCCCCTGCCCGCTTCTCGCCCACAGATCCTCGGTGGTGGCACGCGGAGTCAGCACCGGCTTGATCATGCCGCGCTGGCGCGCCGTGGTGGCGACCACGTAGTTGAGGTCGGCGATGGCGTCCTCGGTGGTCCGGAACACTGTGGCGTTGTCGAGAATGTCCGTCGACCCGGCCGCCATGGGCACGGCGTCGGGATTGGGCCAGCCGTCACGGGGACGGACGAGACGCAGGTCGGTCAGGCCGAAATTGTTCATCGCCCGCGCGGCGGCGCCGATGTTCTCGCCCATCTGCGGGACGACGAGGATGACCGCTGGCCGATTCACCGGAAGATTTGGCAAGGCCGGGTCTAGCCCCGGCGCCGCCAGAGCGGCTGGCTTTCGTCGGCCGAAGGCTGGTAGGTGACCTTGAAGTCGTCGAACGCCTTCAGCGCGTCCTCGATGCTGCGGTCGCCGCGCACCTCGAAGGCGTCGAAACCGACCCGGTGCATGAAGAAAATCTGGTCGCGCAGCACGTCGCCCGTCGCCCGCAGCTCGCCCTTGAAGCCGTAGCGGTCGCGCAGCAGGCGCGCCGTCGAATAAGCACGGCCATCGCGGAAGATCGGGAAGTTCAGCGCCACCAACTCGAAATTGTCGAGGTCATCGGCGATGTCGTCGGCATGGTCGCCGGCGGCGAGCCGAATGCCCAGACCGCTGTTGCGGCGGCCGATCAACGCTTCGCGCTCAGCCTTCCAGCGCGACAGCGTCACGATGACCTTACCCTCGGGGAGCGGCGCGCCGTCCTCGACGTGCTGCCAGTCGTCCTCGACGATTTCCCGCTGCTTAATGATCCGCATAGACGCGTTCCTTGAAGGGTTCCATGCCGATGCGCCGGTAGCAGTCGATGAACCGCTCCTCGGGCTCGCGCCTGGCAACGAAGACCTCGATGACCTTTTCGATGGCGGCGACGATGTCGTGCTCGGAGAACGCCGGGCCCATGATCTTGCCGATCGAGGCGTCGTCCTCGGGCGATCCGCCGAGGGTGACCTGATAGAACTCCTCGCCCTTCTTGTCCACGCCCAGGATGCCGATATTGCCGGCATGGTGGTGGCCGCAAGCGTTGATGCAGCCGGAGATATTGAGGCGCAGCTCGCCCAGGTCGTGGACGAAGTCGAGGTCGTCGAACCGGTCAATCAGCCGCTGCGCGACCGGGATCGAGCGGGCGTTGGCCAGGCTGCAATAGTCGAGGCCGGGGCACGCGATGATGTCGGTGAGGGTGTCGACAGTGGCGGTCGCGACGCCGAGCTCCTTCAGCTTCTCCCAAAGCTCCGGCAGCCGGGACGTCTCGACGTCGGTCAGCACCAGGTTCTGCTTGAAGGTGGTCCGCAGCGTGCCGAGCGAATACTCGTCCGACAGGTCGGCGATGGCGTACATCTGGTCCGTCGTCGCGTCGCCCGGCGCCACGCCCTTCGGCTTCAGCGAGATGGTGACGATGGAATAGCCCGGCACCTTGTGCGCGGTGACGTTGCGCTCGTGCCACATCCGGAACGGCTTGCTGTCGGCCAGCAGCGCGTCGACGGCGGCATCGCCGTCCGGAAGCGTCCGGTAAACCGGCGGCGCGAAGAACGCTCTCATGCGCTCGATCTCGTCGTCTTCCAGCTCCAGCGCACGGCTCATGTTCTGGGCGTAGTCGACATCGACCTGGCGGCGGAATTCCTCGATGCCCAGTTCCTGCACCAGGATCTTGATGCGAGCCTTGAAGATGTTGTCGCGCCGACCGTAGCCGTTGTAGACGCGCATCACCGATTC
>CAMBYA010000293.1 GCA_945872035.1 Rhizobium sp. Q54 | reverse complement strand
CGACGCGGCAACCCAGTGTTGCCGCGCGAAAGCTGTGCGGCGGATGGACTGGGTTGCCGCGCTTCGCTCGCAATGACGGATTGTGGATTATGCCAGCGTCCCTGCGTTACAACTGACGCAGGGGAGACGTCATGCAGCCGCTTGCGACCGCGATCAAGACAACATCCGAGCCGTTCCGCGACAACACCGCCGCCATGCGGGCGCTGGTGGATGACCTGCGCGCGAAGGCCGCCGCCATCTCCCTTGGCGGCGACGCGCGCTCCCGCGAGCGCCATGTCTCGCGTGGCAAGCTGCTGCCGCGCGACCGGATCGACGCGCTGCTCGATCCCGGCTCGCCGTTCCTTGAGCTGTCCCAGTTCGCCGCCCACGGCCTGTACGAGGATACCATCAACGCCGCCGGGCTGATCACCGGCATCGGCCGGGTGTCCGGCACCGAATGTGTGATCGTCTGCAACGACGCCACGGTGAAAGGCGGCACCTACTATCCGGTCACGGTGAAGAAGCATTTGCGGGCGCAGGAGATCGCCCGCGAGAACCGGCTGCCCTGCATCTATCTGGTGGATTCGGGCGGCGCCAATTTGCCGCGCCAGGACGAGGTGTTCCCCGACCGCGACCATTTCGGCCGCATCTTCTACAACCAGGCCAATCTGTCGGCCGACGGCATCCCGCAGATCGCCGTGGTGATGGGCTCGTGCACCGCGGGCGGTGCCTATGTGCCGGCCATGGCCGACGAAAGCGTCATCGTCCGCAACCAGGGCACCATCTTCCTGGGTGGCCCGCCGCTGGTGAAGGCTGCGACCGGCGAGGTGGTGAGCGCCGAAGAGCTGGGCGGCGGCGACCTGCATTCGCGGATCTCCGGCGTCACCGACCATCTGGCGGGCAACGACGCCCATGCGCTGGCCATGGCGCGGCGGATTGTCGCCAATTTGAACCGGCGCAAGGAAATCGGCCTTGACCTGGCCGCGCCCGAAGCGCCGCTTTATCCGGCCGAGGACATCTACGGCATCATCCCGAAGGACGGCCGCCAGTCATACGACGTGCGCGAGATCATCGCCCGGCTGGTCGACGGCTCGCGCTTCGACGAGTTCAAGCGGTTCTATGGCGAGACGCTGGTCTGCGGTTTCGCGAGGCTGTGGGGCTATCCGGTCGGCATCGTCGCCAACAACGGCATCCTGTTCTCGGAGAGCGCGCTGAAGGGCGCCCATTTCGTCGAGCTATGCTGCCAGCGGCGCATCCCGCTGGTGTTCCTGCAGAACATCACCGGCTTCATGGTCGGGCGCAAATACGAGGCGGGCGGCATCGCCAAGGACGGCGCGAAGATGGTCATGGCCGTCGCCAACGCGAAAGTGCCCAAGTTCACGGTGATCATCGGCGGCTCGTTCGGCGCGGGGAACTACGCCATGAACGGACGCGCCTACGGCCCGCGCCTGCTGTTCACCTGGCCCAACGCGCGGATTTCGGTGATGGGCGGCGAGCAGGCGGCGACCGTCCTCGCCACCGTCAAGCGCGACGGCATGGAGGCGCGCGGCGAAAGCTGGCCCGCCAGGGACGAGGAGGCGTTCAAGGCGCCGATCCGCGCCCAGTACGACGAACAGGGCCATCCCTATTACGCCAGCGCGCGGCTTTGGGACGACGGCATCATCGATCCGGCTGATACGCGGCGCGTGCTCGGCCTGTCGATCTCGGCCAGCCTCAACGCGCCGATCCCCGAAACCCGCTTCGGCGTCTTCAGGATGTAGCCATGTTCCGTTCGGTCCTCGTCGCCAATCGGGGTGAGATCACGCTGCGCGTCATGCGCACCGCGCGGCGCATGGGCATACGGACCATCGCCGTGTATTCCGAAGCCGATGACGGCGCGCCCCATGTCCGCTTCGCCGACGAGGCGCATCTGATCGGTCCGCCGCCGGCGCTGGAAAGCTACCTGAAGATCGACCGGATCATCGAGGCGGCCGTCAGGTCGGGCGCCGAGGCGATCCATCCGGGCTACGGCTTCCTGTCGGAGAACGCCGCTTTCGCCGAGGCCTGCGCGGCTTCGGGGATCGTGTTCGTCGGCCCGCCGGTCGAGGCGATCCGCCAGATGGGCAACAAGAGCGCGGCCAAGGCGCTGATGGACCGGGCCGGCGTGCCGGTCGTCCCCGGCTATCACGGCGCCGATCAGTCCGACGAGGTGCTGGCACTCGCCGCCGAGCATGCCGGCTATCCGGTGCTGATCAAGGCGGCGGCAGGCGGCGGCGGCAAGGGCATGCGCCGGGTAAACGATCCGGCCGCATTCGACAAGGAGCTGAAGGCCGCGCGCCGCGAGGCGATGAGCGCGTTCGGCGACGACACCATGCTGGTCGAGAAATTCGTGTCGCGTCCGCGCCACATCGAGATCCAGGTGTTCGCCGACAGCCATGGCGACGCCGTCCACCTGTTCGAGCGCGAATGCTCGATCCAGCGCCGGCACCAGAAGGTGATCGAGGAAGCGCCCGCGCCGGGCATGACCGGCGAGCTGCGCGCCCGCATGGGCGGCGCGGCGGTGGCGGCGGCCAAGGCCATCGGCTACCGGGGCGCGGGCACGGTCGAGTTCATCGTCGACGGCAGCGAAGGGCTGGCCAACGCCGATTTCTTCTTCATGGAGATGAACACGCGGCTGCAGGTGGAGCATCCGGTGACCGAGATGATCACCGGCACCGACCTGGTCGACTGGCAGTTCCGCGTGGCGGCGGGCGAGGCGCTGCCGCTGACGCAGGACCAGCTCGCCATCAACGGCCACGCCATCGAGGCGCGGCTCTACGCCGAGAACCCGGCGAAGAAGTTCTTCCCCCAGGCCGGGCCGCTGAAGCGCCTGCGCTTCCCGCCGGAGAGCGCGCATGTCCGGGTCGATTCGGGCGTCGAGGAAGGCCAGGACATCTCGATCTTCTACGACCCGATGATCGCCAAGGTGGTCGCCTGGGACACGACGCGCACCGGCGCGGCGCGGCGGCTGGAGACGGCGCTGGAGCAGACGAGGCTGGCCGGCATCGCCTCGAACCTGGGCTTCCTCGCCGCCATCGCCGGCAACGCGGCATTCCTCAAAGGCGACCTGCACACTGGCTTCATCGACGAGCATGCCGCCGACCTGATCCCGGCGGCGCGGCCGGCCGACCGGGACGTGTTGGGCGCGGCGGTGCTGTCGATCCTGTCGGCGCGGAGGCAGCCCGCCGCCGACCCGTGGGACGACCGCACCGCCTGGCGCATGAACCTGCCACCGCGCGAAATCTTCGTGCTGAAGGACGGCGATACCGAGCGCCACGTGACCGTGACCCATGCGCCGTCGCTGACCCTCGAGATCGACGGCGAAAGCCTGCCAGCCGCCTTCGCGCAGGAGGCCAACGGCGACCTGGCCATCAGCCTGGGCGGCGTGAGCTCATCGGTCCACGTGCTCACCGAGGGCGACGCGATCACCGTGCTGCGCAGGGGACACGCCCACAGGCTGGACCTGGTGCAGGCCGACGCGGCGGGCGACGACGCGGCCGAAAGCGCCGCCGACATCCGCGCACCGCTGCCCGGGCGCGTGGCGCAGGTGCTGGCCGAGCGGGGCAAGGCGGTGGCGAAACACGCGCCGCTGGTGATCCTCGAGGCC